>JAJZUN010000115.1 GCA_021848555.1 Pseudomonadota bacterium
TGTGGGCCGTGAACGCTTTTCTGCACATACCGGTCGAAGTGCTGCCGCAGTTCGACTATCCGCAGATCAGCGTCACCGCGCATCTGCCAGGCACCACCGCGACCGAGCTCGAGCATCTGGCCGTCTATCCCCTCGAGAGCCAGATTCTGACTCTGACCGGTTTGCGCAGCGTGCGCTCCGTCATGGGTAATGGCACGGTCGAGATCGATGTGCGCTTCCGCCAGGGAACCAGTGCTCAGATCGATCTGCAGGCAGTCAACGGTGCGATCGATCGCGCCCGTGGACAGTTGCCGGCGCAGGCGCATCCTGTGGCACAGATCATGGGCAACGCGATCAACGAAGTCGCCGACTACACCGTGCAGATTCCCTCTGGCGTCGCCCCGGCCTTGGTGCAGCGCGCGTTGCAGGCCAATATCGCCCCGGCGCTGCGAGCGATTCCCGGAGTGCAGTTCGTCAACGTGTATGGCGCGGGTGACGAAACACTGTGGATCCAGCCCGACTTGGACGCGATGCGACGCTATGGCGTCGGCATCGAGGCGATCGTGCAGGCGGTGCGCTCGCAGACTCTGCTCGCCCCAGCCGGCTACCTGACCCTGGGGCACAACGATGTGCTGATCGAGGCGCGCAGCCTGCCGGCACACATCGACCAGCTCGAAGCGCTTGCGGTGTCCACATCGAAGGGACCGGTTCCGCTGCGCGCGCTGGCTCGGGTCGTCCGCTCGGCCGTGCCGACCCACAATGCTGTGGCCCTCGACGGCCGTCCCAGCGTGGCCCTGACCGTAATCAAGCAGCCCGGGGCATCGACCGTGGCCGTGGCCCAGGCCGTGCAGGCCACGCTGGACCAGACCCTGTCGCAACTGCCTTCAGGCGTGCGCTGGGTGCAGACCTACGACCAGGGACACCTGGTCGGCATCGTCGGCGCGGACCTTGGGCGCAACCTGCTGATCGGTGCGTTGCTTGCGGTGCTGATGCTGTTCTGGGTACTGGGAGCAGGACGCGGCATCGTCATGCTGGCCTTGAGCATCCCGCTGTCACTGTTGCTGTGCATCGCAGCGCTGCACACTCTCGGGCAGGACCTGAACCTGATGACCTTCGGCGCGCTGACCGTCGCGGTGGGCCTGCTGGCCGACGACGCGATCATCGTGCTGGAGAGCATCTATCACCGCTGGGAAAGCGGCGACGCGCACTGGCAGGGAATCTTGGCGGGACTCAAAAGCATCGTGATCCCGGACGTCACCGGCACCCTGACCAACATCGCGATCTACGTTCCGCTCCTGTTCGTCGGCGGCCTCGTCGGGCTGTTCTTCATCCCTTTCTCGATAGCGATGATCCTGGCGCTGCTGGCATCGCTGCTGGTATCCCTGACCCTCATTCCGCTGGGCCTGGGCTTCATCAATGCACGGCCGAGCTCTGGAACCAGTAGCGGCCAGCGCTTGTTGCACTGGCTGCAACACGGCAACGAGCGCTTGTTCCAATGGGTCGCACGCGCGCCGCGTACGAGCCTGGCGATCACATTCGCGGTCCTGCTGATCAGCCTGGTCGGACTGGTGCTGGTGCCGATCAACTTCCTGCCGCTGCCCAACGAGGGAGCACTGCTTGAGTCCTTCACCCTGCCTCCGGGCGCCTCGCTACTCGACACTCGCGCCGCAGTGCAACACATCACCGCGCAATTGCTACGCGATCCGGCGGTTGCCCATGTGTACGCGCGCATCGGCTCGGCCTCGTCGACCACCTACACCGAACCCGCCTACGCTGGAGAGATCCAGGTGGCGCTCAAACCCGGCGTCAGCGTCAACGCGCTCGATGCCATCGGCCAGCGCATCCAGCGCGAGTCGCAGATGCCCGGGGTACAACTCGCGGTGGACACGCCGACCATCGAGCGCGTCGGCGAGAGTCTCTCCGGACTGCCGCAGCCCTTCGTGATCCACGTATTCGGTGCCAGCGTGCCTGAGTTGCGGCAGATCGCGCAAGACGTCACCGCGCGCCTACGCCGCATTCCGGCGCTGGCCGACGTGTTCAACAACGATGGCTATCCGGTCACGCAACTGCAGATCGAGCCCCGGACGCAAGCTCTCGCGATCCACGGCCTAACCCCCGCAGCGCTCTATGCGCAACTTGAGCCGCTGATCGACGGGCAGATCATCAGCCGTGTGCCCGAGGGCAACGTGCCGCTGGATCTGTATGTGAGACTGGCCGACGCGCCACAGCGCTCGCTCGCGGACATGGGGACGCTGCCGATCCGCAGCGCGGGTGGCTGGACGCCGCTGGGCGGGCTGGCGAGCCTGAAACTGGTCGAGACACCCAACCAGATCCGCCACATCGCCGGTGCGCGCGCGCTGGACATTCTGGCCACACCCACCGGGCCGCTGGGCAGCACCGAGGCAGCGGCGCGCCGCGCCTTGGTCGGGCTGCGCCTTCCGCCCGGCTACCGTATCAGTTTCGGCGGCTTGGCGGCCGAACTCGAGCAGGCCGCCATGGGCTTGTTGCTCGCAACGCTCGCAGCGTTTGCGATCATGATCGGCATCCTGCTGCTGCAGTTCGACGGCCTGCTGATCCCGGGTATCCTGCTGCTCGAGATTCCGCTGGCGCTCACCGGCGGCACGGTGGCGCTGGTGCTCAGCGGCGTGGGGCTGAACGCCACCGGCATGGTCGGCTTCCTGAGCCTGGTGGGCATAGGCCTGCGCCACTCCATCGTGCTTCTCGACCGCGCCCGCAGCAACGAGAATGCCGGCATGCCGGTCGAAGACGCGGTGCGCGAGGCGATTCAGGTGCGCTTTCGTCCGATCGTGCTGACCGCGGTGACTGCGATTCTGGGCATGCTGCCCACCGCACTGGGCCTGGGCGAGGGCGCTGCGCCCGAACAGGGGCTGGCGGTGGTGATCCTGGGCGGGTTGGTCTGGAGCGCGCTGCGCAGCACCAACCTGATCCCCGCGCTGTACCTGCACTGGCGGCGCAAGCAGCTCGCCCGCCAGGCCCCGGCCGGAGAATCCTCGTGAGGACATCGACCATCCTGCGTTTGGCGCGCGGTGCGACGACCTTGACCCTGTGCGGCCTGTTGTTCGCATGCGCCAGCTACGCGCCCAAACCGCTGCCGTCTCAGGCACACTGGAGCGACAAGTCCGATCTGCGCGTCGACGCGCGCGACATTGCCCTGCCGGCGCTGGCCGCGCAGCGCATCGATTTAAACGCACCGTTGACCATGCAGACCGTCGCCACCCTGGCTGTGCTCAACGATCCGAGCCTGCAGGCCGCGCGTGACCGGGCAGGCTTGGCTCAGGCACAGGCGTTCGCGGCTGGGCTGCTGCCGGATCCGCGGTTCAGCGCCTCGCGCGACATTCCGCAAGGCCAGTCCGGCGGTGCCACGACCACGGCCTACAACCTGGGACTCAGCCTGGATCTGGGGCGGTTGATTACCCGCGGTGCGGCCGTGTCCTCGGCGCGGGCTCATCTCCGGCAGGTCGATCTGCAGATTCTCTGGCAGGAGTGGCAGACGGCTGCCGCGGCCGAGGCGGAAGACGTCGCGCTGATCGGACTGCGCGAACGCGACGCCGTGCTCGGCGCGGAGCGCGACGCCGTGATCGAGCGCCTTCAGCGCGACCGGGACGCGGTGGCCGCAGGCATCCAACCGCGCACGACCGCGGACGCCGACCTGGTGGAACTGCAGTCCCTGCAGCAAAAGCTCGGCGACGACGCCCGGCGGCATGAAGCAAGGCTTGCCGCACTCGACGCGCTGCTCGGCCTGCGTCCGGGCACACCGCTGCGTCTGGCGGGCCTGCCGCAGTTCGACCCCGATGCGGTGCGTTGTGCCGCCGCCGCGCTGGATCGTCTGAGTGCGATCCGGCCGGACCTGATGGCGTTGCAAGCCGGTTACGAGAGCCAGGAGCAGAAGCTGCGCGAGGCGGTGCTGTCGCAGTTTCCTTCGGTCGGGGTCGACATATCCCGGGCCAGGGATACGTCGGACGTTAACACCGTCGGCTTCGGGATCACCCTGAGCCTGCCGATTCTCAATGGCAGCCGCGGCGCGATCGCCGTTCAGAGGGCGACGCGCCAAGCTTTGTATAACGACTACAGGCTTCGACTGAGACAGTCTCGCGCCGAGGCTGAAAAGATTCTCGCCGACATCGATCTGCTGCGGCGGCAGCAACTCGCGCTTCAAGCCGCTCTGCCGGCGTTGGGCGGGGCGGCGCGCGCGACGGAGGACGCCCTGCGCAAAGGCGATGTGACCCTGCCACAGGCGCAGGCACAGCGCCTGGCCTTGCTCGACCAGCGCCTGGCGCTGCAGGCCAATGTACAGCAGATCGCCGAACAGACCGTCGCGTTGCAGTTGTTGACGGGGCGTGGCGTCTTCGAATCGGCGGCGACGCGGTAACGCTCTGCTAGCCGCACCGCGCGAGCCGGCACTGCTCTTGACTGCGGTCCAACGCGGCCAGCAAGCCGCGAGAACGGATACTCCTGAAAGCGAAGCACACCGTGATCAACACGATCCAGACCCTCAACCACGCGCTGTTCCTGCATATCAATGCCGCGCCCGGCACGCCTGGGTGGCTCATCGATGCCGCAATCATCGTCGCGAATGACCTGATCTACGGCCTTCCGCTGCTGCTCGTCGCACTGTGGTTGGTCGGTAGCACCGCGCGGCGCGGCGCAGCACTGCTGGCGCTCGCCGTGGCCATGCTGGGTCTGGGCGCCAACCAAGTGATCGGCATGCTCTGGCCACAGCCACGACCGTTCGCCATCGGGCTGGGCTACGCGTGGGCAGCGCATGCGCACGATGCCTCGTTCCCCAGCGATCATCTCACCCTGTTCGCTGGTGTCGGCTTGGGCCTTCTGCTCGGCGGCCGAGCGTTTGTCGGGGCGGCGACGATCGCCGCCGGCCTGGCCGTGGGGTGGGCCCGGGTGTTTCTCGGGTTGCACTTCCCGCTGGACATGGCAGGATCGCTCGTAGTAGCCGGGGCGAGTTGCGCGGCGATCGTGCCGCTGTGGCGCCGTTTGGGCCAGGCGCTGACCCGCGACTCCGAACGTCTCTATCGGCAGGCACTGGCCCGGCCGATCGCTTGGGGCCTTTTGCGGCCTTAATCTGCAGCGGACCGCGCCGGCTCGGTGCAGAATGAAACATTGGCAATTGCAGCCCCTTTGAGGGCGAGTGCCTGATCCGCCGCGCGGAGCCCGACCAACAGTGAGAATCGTGGCGACTGAACCGAACGAACCCGAAGCCTTCCGCGGCCTGACTGAAGCCGAGGTTCACGAGCGCGTGGCGCGCGGCCAGGTCAACCGCGTGCACACGCCGGTCAGCCGCACCACGCGGCAGATCCTGAACGCCCATGTTTTCACCCGTTTCAACGCACTGCTGGGTGCGCTGTGGGCGATCGTCATTGCCGTGGGATCGTGGCGGGACGCCTTGTTCGGTGGTGTGATTGTGGTCAATGCCCTGATCGGCATCGCGCAGGAGTTACGCGCCAAATGGACGCTCGACCGCCTCGCGCTGCAGGCGTCGTCACATCCACGTGTGGTCCGCGAGGGGCGGGTGGCCGAAGTCTTCGCCGAGGACATCGTGATCGACGACGTGCTCGAACTGGACGCCGGCGATCCGGTCCTGGTAGATGGGATCGTCCTGTTCGCCTCTGGCCTGGAGCTGGATGAGTCGCTGCTCACCGGCGAGTCCGAGCCGGTGGCCTGCCAGAGGGGCGACCTCGTGCGCTCGGGCAGCCTCGTCGTCGCCGGAAGTGGGCGTTATCAGGCCACGGCGGTTGGTGAGGCCGCCTGGGTTCACCAGTTGGACCGCGAGGCCCGACGCTTTGTCCTCGCCCGTTCTGAGTTGCGTGTTGGGATCGACCGCATCCTGCGGGTGGTCGGGTGGGCGATTCTGCCGACCGCCACACTGCTGTTCGTCAGCCAGTTCACGCTCGGCATACACCTCACCGGGGCTCTGCTGTATAGCGCTGCTGGTGTCGTCGCCATGGTGCCGCAAGGGCTGGTGCTACTGACCAGCCTCGCCCTGGCGGTGGGGGCCGTGCGCTTGGCGCGCCGTCGCGCCCTGGTACAGGATCTGGCCGCGACCGAGGCGCTGGCCCGCGTCGACGTGATCTGCCTCGACAAGACGGGCACCCTGACCGAGCGCGAGCTGCGGGTTCACAGGCTCGAGCCACTTGCCGACGAACCCAACACCACACGCGCGCTGGCCGCGTTGGCCGCAGCTGAGCTGCGGCCCAACGCCACGCTTGAGGCCATTGCCCGTGCCTGGCCGGCCGAGGCCGGCGGCCCGGCGTTGCAAGGGGCCGTGGCGTTCTCCTCGGTGCGCAAGTGGAGCGGAGCGACCCTTGGTGAACTCGGCACCTGGGTGCTGGGCGCGCCCGACATCCTTCTGGCCGACCGGCCCGGGACGGAGTCGTTGGTGCAACAGGTACGCGAACGCGCCGCATCCGGCCTCCGCGTCCTGCTCCTGGCACGCTCAGAGACTCCCCTCGATGCGAATCGGCTGCCTGCCGAGCTTGCTCCGGTCGCCCTGGTGCTGCTGTCGGAGCGGGTCCGCGCGGATGCAGAGACCACCTTGCGGGATATTGCTGCGCAGGGCGTGACGGTCCGGTTGATCTCGGGGGATCACCCCGCCACGGTCGCCGCCGTGGCCCGAGACCTTGGCATTGCCGGCAGCGATGAAGCCATCGACGCGTCGACGCTGACTGAAGACGCGTTGAATGAACTGGCGCACAGCCGAACCGTGTTCGGGCGGACCTCGCCCCGGCAGAAGGAGGTGATCGTTTCGGCACTGCAGGCGGCGGGTCATGCCGTGGCAATGGTGGGCGACGGCGTCAACGACATCCCGGCCCTCAAGCGCGCCGACGTCGGCGTGGCCATGGGCGCGGGCGCGCCTGCTGCGCGCGCCGTCGCGCAGCTCATCCTGCTGGACAACCGCTTCGCCAACATGCCCGCGATCATGGCCGAAGGTCGGAGGGTGGTCGGCGACGTCGAACGCGTCGCTGTGCTGTTCCTGACCAAAACCGTGTACGCCATGCTGCTGGCGCTGGCGGTGGGCATCGCCGGCGTGGCGTTTCCCCTCCTGCCCCGGCACATCTCTCTGGTGGACGCGCTGACCATCGGATTTCCGGCCTTCCTGCTGTCCCTGGAGCCCAACGGCGAGCGACTACGCCCGGGTTTCGTGGAGCGGGTACTGCATTTCGCGGTGCCAGCCGGCCTGTTCGTCGCCGGAGCGACCTTCGCCGCCTTCGCCTTGGTGCGCACGCAGTGGGGCGCAGACATGCCCGAGGCGCGAACCGCGGCGACGCTGGTGCTATTCGCCGTGTCGATCTGGGTGCTGGTGTTGTCTGCTACGCCGTTGCGCCTGCGTCGCGCGCTGCTGGTCGGCGCGATGATCGCGTTGTTCCTGCTTACGTTGATCATGCCTGCGCTGCGAACCTTCTTTGCGTTGCAGCTTCTACCACTCGGTGCATGGTTGGCATGCGCGGCGATCGCGGCGGCTGCCGCGATTGCGCTGCACTGGAGTCGAGCCGTCGCTGCGTTCATGCCGCGACATCCGATCCCTTCCCGGCCGCTGCAGCGGCGGGAAATCATGCTCTGGCTCCTCGGTGCGGACAGCCCCAAAGCGTTCCTCGTTGTCGCCGCGGTTCTGGTGGTCGGCGGGGCGT
>JAJZUN010000116.1 GCA_021848555.1 Pseudomonadota bacterium
GTCCGGGCTTGAACGGCAAGCCCTTCGAGAACACCTACGAAGAATGGCGGGCCAGCCGCTACGCCCGCGCGGGCGTGAGCTGCCAGTCCTGCCACATGCCGCAGCGGCGCCACTTGTGGCGCGGCATCCACGATCCGGAGATGGTGAGGTCCGGGCTTACCATCGGCTCAGCGCTCGTGCCCGCCGCCGCCGGCCGCGTCGCTGCCGAATTGAGCGTCGCCAACACCGGCGTCGGCCACGACTTTCCGACCTACGTCACGCCCAAGGTCGAAGTCGAGATCGCCCAACTCGATCGACACGGGAAAGTGATTCCGGCCACCGTCCTACGCCGCCTGATCTCCCGGGACGTGAACCTGGATCTCACGGTCGAACGCGCCGACACCCGTTTGCGCCCCGATGAGCTGCGCCGCTATCGCTACGAGCGGGCGCGGGAGCGTCGGGCGGTGGCCGTGCTCTGCCGCATCACCGTTTTCCCGGACGCCTTCTACGCCGGCTTCTACCGCGCCACCCTGAAGGATCCGTCGTTCCGCGTCGGGCGCGCGGCGATACGCGCGGCGCTCCGGCGGGCGGAAGCCTCTCCCTACGTGCTGTACGAGGCACGCCTGCCGCTGCCGGCCAGACCTGGCAAGCCGGGCGTCTAAGCAACGCGGAGCCTAGGCCCCCAGGCGTGCAGCCAGTTCGTCGAAGTCATCGACGATCAGATCATGCTCGGGATTCGGCGCGGGATCGGGCGGTCCCGACGGTCCCCATTCGGCAGGCCGCTTCACGAACGCGCTCTTGAAGCCGCATGCGCGCGCGGCGTTCAGGTCGAAATTGTGGCACGCGACCATCATGATTTCGGACGGCTCGAGTTGCAGCCATTTTGCTGCCGTGAGATAGGACTCCGGCCGCGTCTTGTAGATCCCGATCATTTCGCAGGAAATGATCGCGTCCCAGTCGAAGCCGTTCTTTTTCGCGACGTCGATCACCAGCGAAGTCGTCAGCAAGGTCAGGGAGGCGACGACGTATTTGCGCCGCAAGCGCGGCTGCACCGCTGGGAAATCCGGCCAGGCATCGAGCGCGTGCCAGGTTCGCCAGATGGCGTCCCGGTCCTCGGCGGTGAGCGCGTCGAGCCGATAATCCGAGATCACCTCGTCGAGCACCCGGCGATGCACGTCATCGAAGTTGAAGCGGGGATGGATCTGCCCGACCATTTCCTTCATCGAACGGCGACGGTATTCGTTGGTGAGCTCGTGCCAGTCCGCCTGCAGGCCGCGCCGCGCACCGGCAGCGGCGAAGGCGCGGCTGATGCCGCCGTGCCAATCGAGGATGGTGCCGCCGGTGTCCAGGGTCAAGGCCTTGATCGTCATCGCTTCTCCTTCGGTTCACCGCGCCTGGCGGCGGTCAGGCGTCGCCGCGCGCCGGATAGTCCTTCGCAATCACGAAATCCAGGCTCTGCAGCACTTCATTGAAGTGCGGCCTGCCGAAGGGCATGGTCGAGGTGGTGCCCCAGTAGAGGCTGCCATCGCGGCGCACCATGAACAGGCCCGGCTCGTTGAACAGTTCGGGTTCCACCACGCCGTTCGAGCTCGGCCCCTGTGAACGGGAGACGTAGAGCCCCCAGCGGCGCGCGTTGTCGATCGAGAGGCCGTAGCCGACGCGCAGATTGGCCAGGCCCCAGTCCGACTTCGCTTGTTCGGCGCGGTCCTGCGGGTCGGAACTGGCGGCGAATACGGCGACGCCGCGCTTCCCGAACTCTGGCAGCTGCGCCTCGAGTTCGGTCAAATAGCGCCGGCAGACAGGGCAATGCAGACCGCGGTAGAACACCACCAGGGTGAAATGCTGCGGCCTTTCAGCCGCGAGCGAAAATTTTCCACCGCCCGCTAGGCTCAGTTCCAGTGGCGGGACGGGCTTGTTCGGCAGCAGCGCCATGAAGTTCCTCCGATCAGATTATCCGATATGCTGGGTTGGCCAGCTCGGCTCGCACGGTGCGCGAGATGAAAGTAAGATAAGCTCTCGGCTCGTGATATCGGTCATCATTCGTACAAACTTCATAACCCTACGCACTCACCAACCGGGCTTCACGGCCAACCGGGAAAGCAGATGGTTCCAGCACGTCTATCGATCGGACCAGTTTCTCACACCTTCATCTGCGCCCCAGCTCGGGGCGCGCCACCCACGCTGCGCACGGCATTGAAAAACAATGACGCCTTGCCCCATAGCGAATTGAAGAATATCGCCGTAACGCTACCTGCCATCGCGGCCATCGCCCATACCGGATAAATGAGCCCGCTGGCAGCAACCGGAATGCCGATGCCGTTAAAGCAGAACGCCAGCACTATGTTTTGCACCATCTTGCGATAGCCGCGGCGGCTGATGTCGCGGGCAACCAGGATCGACTCCAGCCGATTGCCGAGAATGATGATGTCGGCGGACTCGATTGCGATGTCCGTGCCGCTTCCCATCGCGATCCCCACATCCGCCTGCATCAGCGCAGGTGCGTCGTTGATGCCGTCGCCCACCATCGCCACTTTGCCTCCTTGCTGTAGCCGGCGGATGATTCCCGCTTTTCCGTCGGGCGGCACCCCCGCGTACACTTCGTCAATGCCAGCCTCACGCGCGACACGCTTAGCCGCGCGTTCGTTATCGCCGGTCAGCAATATGGGCGTGATGCCGACTTGGCGCAGCGCAGCGACTGTTTTTGCCGCATCGGCGCGCAGGCGGTCGCCTAGCCCGATGATCCCGAGCGCGCTGCCGTTGCTTGCAACCGCGATCACGGTGCGCCCGAGCTCTTCCAGTTCCTGGATGCGGGAAGCAAGGGAAGCCAAGTCAACGCCTTCTTCGGCCAAAAACCTCGGACTGCCAACCAGAATGGCGGCGCCCTCGATTCGGGCGCTCACGCCACGACCTGGAACTGCTGCAAAGTCAGTCACCTCAGCTGGCGTCACCTTGCGCTCGAAGGCAGCATTTACGATCGCCTGAGCGAGGGGATGCTCCGAGGAGGCTTCCGCAGCAGCCACAATCCCCAGCAATTTTTCTTCGGATGCGCCCGTGCACAGGATTTCCTGCACCAGCGGCTGACCTTGCGTCAGCGTACCGGTCTTGTCCAGGACCACATACTTGACCAGCCGATACGCTTGAAACGCTTCACCGGTACGCATCAGAATGCCGCGCTCGGCCGCTTCGCCGGCGCCGCGCACGATCGATAGCGGTGCCGAAATTCCCACCGCGCACGGGTAGCCCATGACCAGCACGCTCAATCCCGCGAACACGGCGCGCTCGATGTCGACCTGTCCACTCATGTACCACGAGCCGATGACCCAGCCGGCCACCGCCAGGATGGCAATCGCGAGCACCATCGGCGTATAGACCCGCAGCACGCGATCGACCAGGTGCAGGAGTCCCGGTTTCAAGGCGCGCGCGTCCTCGACGTGGCGAATCACCTGCTGCAGGAAGCTGTCTTCGCCGATGGCGGTGACGCGCACCAGCAGGGTTCCGATACGGTTCATCGAACCGCCGACGACCTTGCTGCCCGGCGACTTTTCGACCGGGATCGGCTCCCCGCTGACCAGGGATTCATCGACCGCAGAATGGCCGCCGATGACCTCGCCGTCCACAGGAATGCGCTCGCCCGGACGAATCCGCACGCCGTCGCCGACCCTTACCTGCTCGATGGGAACCTCCTGCTCCCACTCGCCCCGCAACACACGCGCAGTCGAGGGTTGCAGGTCAAGGAGTTTCTTCACCGCCTGCGAGCTTCTGGTCTTGACGATCAGGGACAGCCACTCCGAGAAGACATGGTAGGTCACCACCATCACCGAGACGGCAAAAAACGACGCGGTTGGATAATCGGCCGGTTGCAGAACCAGACCGATCAGGCCGCCGCCGATGCCGGCAAAAGCGCCGATCTCGAGCAGTACGTGCTGGTTGAGAATTCCGCGTTTCAGTGCCTGGAACGCCATCATCAGAATGTGATTGGCGAGCGCGAAGACCATGATCAGCGCGATGGCCCCGGTAATCCATGGGGTCGCCGCCGCCAGCCAGCCCCGAACCCTCGCGTAGTACAAGGCCGCGCCCAGCAGACTCAAGCCGATTGTTCCGATAATCGCGGTACCCCGCCCGCGGGGCGTCAGAACCACGAAGAACAGCGCGGCCAGACTTGCAAAGACAAACAGCGAGAGCAGCGCCGACCAGAAACCGGCCGGGTTTGCCACCAGCGCAATCGCGGCGAGACTGAAACCGATGGCCGCGATAAAACGCCGTCCCTCGTGCACCAGTGCCGCCTCTTCCTCCTCGAACGGGCGCAGCTTGCGCGGATCGGAAATGGTATAGCCGATGTCCTTGAGCGTTTGCAGCAGCTCTTCGGGGCGCGCGCGCTTCGGGTCGTACTCGATCAGCGCCTGCTCGTGAGTCAGGCTCACCGCGACCTTCTCGACTCCGGGCCTCTTGCCCAGCGCCTTTTCGATCGTTCCCGTGCACAAGGAACAATGCAACCCGCCGATGCGCGCGCGGATGCGTGCCCGATCGGGGCGATTCGACGCCTCTTCGCTCCAATAGCGCGGAACGGACTCCATAGTGGTTGCGGTACTCATGCTGACCTCCTTTTCACAAATGCGGCGCGATTGAAACGTTCAGGCCAAACCATATCGACCATAGACCCAGGGCAACAAATACGATGCCGCTCCAAAACGGCATGCGCCGCGACAATCCGGCCAGCCAGTCGAGTGCGGCGCGGGCGCGAGGAAACAGCGCCACCGCCATGATGGGCAGGGAAAGCGCCAGGCCAAACGCCGCAAGCGATATAAAGCCCGAGGCGAGGGCAGCACCGCCCGCGCCACCCGCGATGGCGATTCCCACCAGCGTCAGGATGAATGGCGCGGCACAGGCGGGAATGTTGAACGCGAATACGGCGCCGAGCGCCGCAGCGCCGTTGACGCTGGCAAGCCGGGACAGCCCGGAACCGAGCGAGCGCAAGAGGAAACCCGACTTTCCCGTGAGATACGCGGCGCCGATCAACGCGTAGGCCACACCGAATATGATCCACGCCGCTTTCTGGAAACCGAGGAAAGCGCTGCCGACTGCGACTGCAAGCAGACCGAGCACCCCCATGCCTAGCGCGCGTACGGTCATGAAGACCCCGACTTGCGCGAGCTTGCTCGCAGCGTTTCGGCCTTCCAGCGTTTTGATGAAAATGAGGCTGGACCCGATCGAGCAAGGCTCGATGAATCCGACCAGTCCCAGCGCGAAGGGAAGACCGAGCGTACGCAGGAGATCGGCGTCAATCATCGCTGCGGCCGATCACGCGAAACCCGGCCTTTTCGATGGCTGCCGTCAATTGCGCCTCGGTAAGGGCCCGTCGATCGAAAAGCACCCGGGCTTCGCCGTCGCGGAACGACACCGCCGCCCTTTGCACACCGCCGGTGCGCTCGATCAGCGCCTGAATTGTCGCAGCGCACCCGTCGCAATGCATACCTTCGAGCTTCAATGTGACACTGTGCATCACCGTACTCCTGTCGAATTCCGATCGGACGATCCGTTCAGTCGAAAGCGGGAACCTGCCGGCATCTAAACCCCGGAGTCGACTCCGAGGTCAAGCGCTTTATAGGCAGGGAATTTTGCGCCGATGAGCTGCGGACGAATCGAAGGCAGATCCTTACGATTCGTCCCCGATCAGGGCACCGATGATCGGGCAGCCGCTGGCTCGGCTGCCTCCTGAACACTTTGTCACCAGGCCTCGCAGCGTCATGCGAATGACCTCCAGGTCGGCTATCTTCTCCTCGACCACGGCAAGTCTCGCGGTCGCCAGCTCCTTGGTCTGCGCGCAATGCCGGCCGTCCGACAGGCCCAGGAGCAAAGCGACCTCCTCCAGCGAGAAGCCCAACTTCTGAGCCCGCTTGATGAAGCGAATGCGCTGCAAATCATCCGTCGAATACCGTCGGATGCTGCCGTAACGCCGGCTCGGCAAGGGCAGCAGCCCGATCCGCTGATAATAGCGGACCGTCTCGACGTTTACTCCCGCGGCCCGGGCAAGCTGGCCGACCGTGATTCCGCCCTTGCTGGTCGATTCCGACATGATGCTTGACTCCGTACATGACTACGGAGCTAACTTTACGCCATCGATTCCGGATGCGAAAGGATATGAGTATGTTTGAAGCGCAAAGCGGACGAGGCGCCCTCTTCGCCGGAGGGCTGGCCGCCATCCTCGCCTCGACCTGCTGTCTCGGTCCGCTGGTGCTGATCACGCTGGGCTTCAGCGGGGCCTGGATCGGCAATCTGACGGTACTGGAGCCTTACCGTCCGATCTTCATCGGGGCGGCCTTGATCGCGCTGTTCTTCGCCTGGCGGCGCATATTCCGCCCTTCAGCCGCCTGCAAGCCAGGCGAGGTCTGCGCCATCCCGCAGGTGCGCAGCGCCTACAAGCTTGTTTTCTGGGTGGTCGTCGCACTGGTGTTGATCGCGCTCACCTTCCCCTACATCGCGCCGCTGTTCTACTAACTCAGGAGATCTTCATGAAAAATCTGTTTGCCTCTCTCGCTCTCGTCATCCTCGTCGCCCCGGTGTGGGCAGCCACGCGGACCGTGACCCTGCTGGTGCCGGGCATGACTTGCCCGGTCTGCCCGATCACGGTCAAGCAGGCGCTCTCCCGGGTCGTGGGCGTCAACCATACCATCGTGAATTTCGACCAGCGCGAGGCCATCGTCAGCTTTGACGATACCAAGACCGATGTCCGGAAGCTGACCCAGGCAACCGCGGAGGCCGGCTATCCCGCCTCCGTGAAGAAGTGAGCATGCGAGACCGGAAGGCAGTGCTGCGGACGGGCGTGGTTGGCACGGTGTTGGTGGCGCTGTGTTGCTTCACGCCGGTTCTGGTCATTCTGCTCGGCGTGCTCGGCCTGTCCGCTCTCACGGGGTATCTCGACTACGTGCTGCTCCCCGCGCTTCTGGGATTCCTCGGTCTGACCGTCTATGCCGCTCGTCGCAAACACCCTGCCCCTGCTTATCGCCCACCAACTGGAACCGGAGACAAAAATGACTGAAATACACGAGAACAGCAAGATTGCTACAAGCGATCTGAACCAAAGCGGCTTGCACATCGCCGTCATCGGCAGCGGCGGAGCCGCGATGGCAGCGGCACTCAAGGCCGCCGAACTCGGCGCCAGGGTCACCCTGATCGAGCGTGGCACCCTCGGTGGCACCTGCGTCAATATCGGCTGCGTCCCCTCGAAGATCATGGTCCGCGCCGCCCACATCGCCCGGCTTCGCCGGCACAGCCCGTTCGACGGCGGCATCGCGGCGACCGAGCCGCTGATCGATCGCGGCAAACTTCTGGCTCAGCAGCAGGCGCGCGTCGATGAACTGCGGCACGCCAAGTATGAAGGCATTCTGGAGAGTAATCCGGCCATCACGGTGCTGCGCGGCGAGGCCCGCTTCACCAATGAACGCAGCCTGAGCGTGCAACTGACGGCGGGCGGCGAGATAGCGGTGGCGTTCGACCGCTGCCTGGTCGCCACCGGCGCCAGTCCGGCCATTCCGCCCATTCCCGGCCTGCAGGCGACGCCGTACTGGACCTCCACCGAAGCCCTGGTCTGCGCCGCGATTCCCGAGCGCCTGGCCGTGATCGGCTCCTCAGCGGTGGCGCTGGAACTGGCTCAGGCGTTTTCCCGGCTGGGCAGCCAGGTGACAATCCTGGCGCGCAACACGCTGTGCTTCCGCGAAGACCCGGCCATCGGC
>JAJZUN010000117.1 GCA_021848555.1 Pseudomonadota bacterium
CAGCGGCGCCATGCCTGCCGTGCCAGGTGCGGCCGCTGCGAACTGCCAGCGCGCTGCCTGAGGGGAGAGTATTTTGAGTAGATCGATGGGCAGCGGAACCAGCTGCAGCCAGACGTAGACCAGCCACAATAGCCCGCACCAGAGCATCCAGCGGGCGTCGTGGAGTATCGCGGGAAAAAATTGTTTGCCGCGGACGCAGCGCGCCAGCCACCACAGCGCCAGCCCCAATACCCACAGCGCGAGCAAAGGCCAGACCCAGGACCGATTGCTGCCGAGAGGAACAGGCGCCCACACCAGCAATGCCAGATAAGAAATAAAGATCCAACGGCTGCCGTCGGGTCTGGGCTGCACGGCTAGCCCTTAAATGAACAGGCCCGGGAACTTGCGCTACCGGGCCCGGCGCAGCGACGCGCGGCTACTGGCACTTACTTGCAACTCCCTCTGCAGTCAGTGGCGCTGCCGCCTGCCGCGCCCGGCGTTACCGTGGGTGCAACCGGCGCCACCGGCAGCGCAGCCGGAGTTGCCGGCGCCTGCGCCAGCGCCGGACCTGCCGCGGTGGGCGCCAGGGCCTCCAGCGTGGTCGCGATGACTTTCGCCAACACGGCTTCGCCGCTGGCCATGGCTGTCCTGGTCGTCGAATCCGCAAGTTCGGCGGCCGCTTTCGCCTCGGCCTGCAAGCGCGCATTCTGCGGATCGGCTTTCGCAACCGTCTCGGCCCGGGTGGCCTGCGCTACTGCCGCCGCCGCCTGCGCTGCGGGCACAACGGCCGCGGGAGTGTTATCCGGCAGCCCCGACAACTGCAGCGACACCGCCGCCTGAACCACAGCAAGCGAGGTCGATACCGGTATCGTCGAAGTGGCGGTCTTGGGTCCCCATAGACTGGATTGATCGGCCTTGATCTTGCCGATCGGGCCGTAGGGGGTGTGCGCGGAAATCTCGCCCACGGCGACCCGCGCAACGCCGACTTCCTGGGTCTTGGTATCGACCACCACGGTAAAGTCCGCCGCTCCGGTGTTGAGAATATCGATGATAGACGCGCCCGCGGAAATGCTTATCCCCTCCTTGTTCTCCGCGTGGATATAGCCGGAGACAAACCGCATCGCACCGTTCACGAGTTCCAGCGTCGAACTGCTGGTCTTGAGATCGCTCGGGTCAAACTTGTACTGGCCGACGGTGAGCACCGAGCCCGGTCCCAAGACCACGATCTGCCCGTCTGCGAACTTGAGCACCGCGCGTCCATCGGCGCCGGTATTGAACGTCGTGCCTGGCGCGAACGTGGTCCCCACCATCGCTGATGCCGTCTTGCTGGACGCGCTCTGCATGGACACCGAGTTTGACACCGCCTCGACGTATCCGGCCAGCCTGGTATCGGCATTCGCGGCGGCCTGGGCCTGTGCGGCGCTGGCGAGCGCGCCTGCGGTGCGCGCGGCGGTTTCGACGAGCACCGGGGTGTTGCCCGGCAACACGGCAGACAACAAACCGGCGAGACCCGCCTGGACCACGGCGGGCGCGGCCGCGTAAGGTATCGCAGGTAGCAGGCTGCGCCCGGGTTGCCACGGTGCATACTGGTTCGCCGAGATTCTGGAGATCGGCCCGTAGGGTGTGCTCACCGAAATTTCGCCGCGCGCGACCGCAGCGTATCCGACTTCGCGCGGATCGGGGTTCACCGATACCGTAAGGTCGGCGCCCCCCGACTTTAGAAGGCTGAGCAAGGAATCCCCCGCGGTTATTTGCATCGCTTCCGGGTTGGATGAGCCGATGCGCCCGGTTACGACGCGCATTTCGCCCTTGATCAGTTCCATGCTCGATCGGCTCAGCATCGGGCTGTCGGCGAGGTAGCAATAACGACCGACGCGCATAGCCGAATTGGGGCCCAGCGCCACGATCTGGCCGTCGGCGAATTTCAGGATCGTTTTATCGGCGGGGCCGGTACGAAAAACGGCGCCGGTTTCGAACACATCGCCGACCTTGGCGATGACCGCTTTCGCGGCCACCTTCTGGATGGATCCGAAGCCGGAAACCTCGTGCACATATCCGCCCGCGCAGCTGGAATTTGCGGCCGAAGTTTCGCGCGCACCCGTCCTCGCCTGTGCCCAAGGCGCGGTGGAAAATGCGGCCAGCGCAAGCAACATGCACCCGGCGCTGAACACGCGTGTCGCGCTGCGCATATTTGCTGTGACCCTCATCGACGAAATCCTTTTCCTGTCGCTACGCCCGGCCCGGTAATTTCCGCCGCTTCTTTATTGCAATCCGGACCGGCAATATGCCTATAGTCCTCTATAGCACAAACGAGGTCAAAACGCGTGTAACTTTTTACGATTTCAAACATTTTCCGCGGATTTCGTGAGGCGCCGCGCGCTATGGTTCCCGCGAGTTTCTGCTGCAGGTCGGAATCGAGGTCCTGCCAGGCGGCGAGGCCGACAAAAAGGATGGTCTCCTGCACCGTGGGCTCCCACGGGCCCAGTTCATCGGCATGGCGCAGCGCAGAGCGCAACTCGTCGTCGAATTCGTCGAGGTAGAGTTTGGTCAGAGCGAGGTTTGCCCACAGGAAAGGCGATGTCGGCCGCAGTTTCAGCGCCTGCAGAAAGCGCACGCGCGCGTCCCGGGTAAGGGCCAGCGCCTCGCGCGGACTTCTGGCGGTACGCATGCGCGTCAAATACAGCGCGCCCAGAGCTTCGAGCGACCAGGGGTTGTCGGCGGCGTAATCGAGGCTGTCCGTCAAATGTCTGTCGGCCCGCCGTATCTCCGCCAGGTCCGGTGTTCGCGCTGGCGACGTCCACCGGTCCGTTACGTCCTGCGCCCGCTGAACCAACAGCCCCGCCATGCCCAGGCGCGCACACTGCACGGCGATCAGCGTAAGCGCAACGAAAAGCGCCAGGCAAATTGCCTGCTCCCGCCGGCGGGACGGTTTCTTGTGAACGTTGCGCGCCGCGCTCTTCGGCGCGAACGGCGTTGAGTGTTCCGGCGACATTTGAAGCGGGCGCAAGCCCTCGCTTTCAAAAAATATTGGTGGGCCCACCTGGACTCGAACCAGGGACCAAAGGATTATGAGTCGGTATTCTATCTTATTGCGGTATATTGAGATTAATGCTGATGCTTGTGAATGCTGGAAAAACAGTCCGTTATGTGTTGTGGTGTATGCCTCATAGCCAACGTCTTGTTGTGCCAGTTGTGGCGCCAGTGTGGCATCGTGCGCATGTCTGCGCGTCCTCGATCGCGGCCGTAAGTCACTCCTCACAGCCCTCAATGCGCGTCAGCGCCACATTCTTCGCTCGGCCGCGCCGGAAGTTCGCAAACGTCTTTGATCGTCATTCCGCCGCGCGTAAGCTCGGCAACAATGAACCGGCCGCCGCCGGCAGCGGTGCGAGGGTGAGCTTGGAGCATTCAGCCATTCCTCATCAGCGCGCGTTGCGCGCCCTCCAGCGCGCCCGCCGCGATCTGCGACCGGGAGCGACTATCGACGGGGCCGGTGATGTGAAATGCCTGGTTCACTGTGATGTCACGCCCTGCACTGTTCGCCGGTTGTTGTGCAGGTGTTTGCACGTTCACCTTTTCGCCAGGCGTGGCCATGAAACTCACGAGCTTGGAATCGACGCCGCCGGCCCCACCGACGGTGAAGCTGCCGCCGCTTGCGAAGCCACCTAGCGGCAGGTCGGCGCCGGAGGTCCAAGCCGCAGCGCCGGCGCCTCCGGTGATATAACCACCACCACCCAAGCCGAGCAGGTCCAAGCCCTTACCTACCAGTCCGCCAATCGGGCCGCCCTTGCCGAAGTCGGCGCCAAGTAGCGAGGTCTGCGCTTCGGCCGCGAGTACGTTGGCCACCATTTTATCGATCGTGCGTTTGGCGCTCGTGCCAAAATCGCTAAGCTTACCCTGTATCACGTCGAAGAACAGGCCGCTCATCGACTCCTGCATGCTGTGAGCGGCTTGCTTCCAGAATTCCGTCATCTCGTCAGTTCTGTCCTTGGTCTTTTCGTTCAGCCCCTGCATGGCCTTGTCCACCGCGCGCCCGTAGGTGTCCCAGTCGATCGCGCCTTCGTCGAGGAGCGCGCTCGCCTGCTTGATGCTCGCCAGGGTGCGTTCCATCGGCGTCCGCGTGTCGTCCCAGAGCTTCGTCGCTGCCTTGGCGGTTTCCTCCTGGGCGGCCTTCAGCTCTTTCGCCGCTGCCACCGCGTTGGCGTAGATCCGGTCTTCGCGGTCCTGCGCCGCCTGGTCGAGCTCGGCCTTGGTGGCGCCGGCCTCTTTCATCGCGGCCACGCGTTGCGTGTAGAGCATGTCTTCGCGCTCGGCGGCGATCTTGGCGGCTTCTTTTGCCGCGTCCGCCTCGCGTTTCTTGCGCGCCAGGTATTCCGCGTCGGTCTCGCCGGGCTTGGGCGTGGGCAGCCTGCCGATCGCGCCGCTGACTTCACCTGGGCGTTCGGATTCTGAGTCCGGCATCATCGTCCCGAGTAACCCTCCTGCCATCGAAAGCGGCAAGGGCAACGCGCCCTTTATCCTATTTCCGGTAAAGGCTAGGATCTTGAGCAGCTTTCCAACCCAATCGCCATCTTCGATAACGGCCTTGATGTCTTTCAGCGCCTGCTCGGTCGCGCTGAGAGTTGTCTTAACAACCATCTGCACCGGTCGCGTTTTGCCGATGGTCTCCAACAGCTCGTCCCAGGCCTTAGTGGCGCCTGTGGTCGAGCGCGTCAGGCCGCTATTGATCTCCTCGGCCATGCCGGCATATGCGCCTTTCAACCGCTCCAGGACGATCGCCTGCTGTCCGGCGATATCGCCCACCTCGCCCATGGCCTTGAGCTGGTCTTTCTGCTGCGCGGTAAGCACCACACCCGCCGATTTCAGAAGCTTTGCCGCGGTCTCCGGATCTGCCATCGCCTTGGCTACATCGCGTGCCGCGCTCACCACGTCCGTGCCCATGAACGCAGCCACGTCGGCGGAGAGCTTCAATACCTCTTTGAAGGTCTCGCCGTGGATCGATCCGAATTTGAGGATCTCGGAGGCCGCGTTGCGGATCGATTCGTCATCGAACTGGGTCGATTCGGCGAGAGAATCAGCCATGGCGTCGATCTGTGCCTTGGTCAAATCTGCCGCGCTTCCGGTATTGCGCAAGATTATCGACAGGCGCGTGCTTGCGTCCTCGGCCTTGCGCGTCTCCTCGGTGACATGACGCAAGGACTCTGAGACCATCCGCGCCGCCTGCTCCACTAACATAAAAGTCCCTTTGACCGCGACGGCTGCGGCGACTACGCCGCTCAGGTTCGCCTTGATCTGTGAAAGGCCGGGCGAGATGTTGTCGTGAATCTCGAACAGAATCGAGGCGCGTTCGGCATTACCTGACATGATTCATCCTTTCTTGTTTAGAAGGCTCCCACCACATGATTTCATCCACGCGCACTTTGCGGGCCTGGACCTCAAGCGCGAGCTGCTCAAACAATTCCGCCTTGATCAATCCAGTTTTTGCCTCTGCGAGCTTCTTGGCTCTGCGCTCGATGAGCCAATTGATCCATCTGGCACGGGGCGTTAGCGGTTCGGAGGACTTGACGGTCATTGCTGGTTCAGCGCTCGATGTGGATTTGGTTCTTTCGCTTAGCTGACGGCGGTAGTTTTCGCTGCCTCCATCGCGTCGACGATCTCTTTCTCCTGGTTCTTCAGTTCTGCGATCTTCTTATCGAGGCGCTCGATTTCAGCCAAGCGCTGCGGCATTGGCGGCCCCACCAGGTCCGGATATTCCATATCCTGCTCGATCGCCTTCCGAATCGCTTTCTTCGCGACGTCGCCCATGAGGTACAGCAAAGAATTTTCGATCATGTCCGGCGAGGCCATATTGCCGCCGATGTGCGAAGCGTGAACGATCGCCGGCCGCGCCTTGTTCCCCCCGATCGGGTTCGATTCGCTCGCCAAGACTTGCCCGTCCGCCGCAGTGTGGCCGAACGTGAGCAGCGGCTTGCGAATGAAGAACGAGAGCTGAGCCGCCAGGGCGGCGGGGTATTTCTCGGCGCGCGCGTCTATCCATCCGCAGACGGCGTCCGCCAATTCGGCTCGTGGCGGTGGCAATACCTGAAGATCCTCGCGCCGGTGCTGTAACTTGGCGATTTCTTTCTGGAGATTGCCCAGCTCAGACTTGGTTTCGCGGATTGCGGAAATCAGATCGGTAAGTTTCATATCGTGTCCTTCTCCTGTGAGATTGGATGTGCAGCGTTACGCGCGCCTGGTGAGCTGCGCGCAAAGTTCCTCATGCTTCAGATATCCGGCGTAGCGCTCGAAAGTGCCGAATTCCGCGCGCAATTCCGGGCTTCGGTTCCATTGCGATTTGGCATCGCTCGCGATTGGCGCGGGGCCGCTGAAATACCACTGATTGCTCGTTTTCTTTGCGCGCAGCGTACCGTCAAAGGTCCCCACGGCATCGGCGAGGCCTGCGCGCACTGCCTGGGCCCCGATCAGGACGCCACCGCGGCCAAAATCGGTGAGCACGCGATCCGTGCTCACGCCGCGGAATCGTGCAACTGCACCGACGAAGACTTCCTCGATCGCGTCGACGTTCCCTTGTAGTACGGCGCGGCCGGCGTCGGTAGCCGGATCGGGGCGCTTGTTTGGTGCGCCACTGGAAATGATTTCGTGAAAGACCACACCATCACGCGTCTGACGCCCTCGATCGTCGGCTATCACTGCCAGCACTCCGATCGAACCCAGAGTTGCGGTGTCGCCAACTACGATCGCGCTTGCGGCTGCGCCAATCCAATACGCAGCACTTGCCATGTAGCCGGATGTGAACGCGACCACCGGCTTTTGCGCGCGCGCTTCGTAGATTCGGCTCGCCAAGTCTGAGACACCGGCCACCGATCCGCCGGGGGAATCGATATTGAGCATAATGCTTTCGACTGACGGATCGGCTAATGCACTGTTGAAATTGGCGAGGACTTGCTCGATCGATGTGCCGCCGAGTAGGCGAAGCATCCAGGAATCCCTGGGGGCGATGACTCCGGAGATATTGATGATCGCAGTACCGTCCGCCTTGCGAATGGCGGACTCGCTCGCCGGCGCCGCGGCTTGAACTTCGACTTCAATACGCGCCGCACGCTCCAGTTCTCCTCGTTCCATGAGAAAGACATTTTGAGCGAGCACGTCGAGTGCTTTCATTTTCATTGCATCTCCTTGTTTATTGGAAAGACGGGTGCACAGGGCGGATTGAGGAGGATCTCGGGTACAGCTTCGCGCTCGAATTCTTCAACTGCCATTACATCGGCGTACCGAACGAAATCGCCGTTAAATAAATCGCGCAGAAGGGGGCAGCGATTCCAGACCGGGATTAGCAGGAGGAGGGTTTTGTCGACGGTGTCGCGCGAATCCATGCTCGCAAGCATGCGCCACCTACCCCGTGGTGCCGCAAGATGCACGACTTCGTTTCACCAATTCCTTAATCTGGCGCCAATGGCGCGGTATCTCGCCATCCGTTGCTTTGAACGCGTTGAACAGCGCGACACGCAGTGGAGTCGCGCCCTTATCCGGACGGCTTTCCTCCGGGCGGCCTGCATCTTTCCAGGGACGCCAATACAATTCTTCGAAGCGATCGATTTCATCAAGCACGTTGTGCGCTTCCTGCCAAGCGCTGTCGCCCCGTCCGCATTCATCGCATGCAGCCGCTATCCAACGGTCCCGCTCGGCGTAGCGCGC
>JAJZUN010000118.1 GCA_021848555.1 Pseudomonadota bacterium
AACGACGCCGAACTGGCTTTCCTGCGCAACCGCCAGGCGCATCTGGCCGCCAGCGTGGACCTGATGAAGGCGCTGGGCGGCGGCTGGTCTGCGGACCCGGCGCAGGTCTCCCGCGCGACCGCCAAGGATGCGGGCGGCAAATGACGCGCCAGATCGTCCTCGACACGGAAACCACCGGCCTCAACGCCAAGCTGGGCGACCGGGTGATCGAGATCGGCTGCCTCGAGCTGCTCAACCGCCGCCCCACGGGCAACCACTTCCACCACTATCTCAATCCCGAGCGCGCGAGCGAAGAGGGGGCGGTGAAGGTGCACGGCATCAGCGACGAATTCCTGCTCGACAAGCCGCGCTTCCGTGAAATCGCGGCCGAATTCATCGAATACATCCGCGGCGCCGAGCTGATCATCCACAACGCGCCGTTCGACGTCGAATTCCTGGAACAGGAACTCGCACTGGCGAAGCTGCCGCCGCTGGCGCAGCATTGCGCCGGCGTGAAAGACACGCTCAAGCTGGCGAAGGAATTGCATCCGGGCAAGAAGAATTCGCTCGACGCGCTGTGCGAGCGCTACGGCGTGAACAACGCCCACCGTACGCTGCACGGCGCGCTGCTCGATGCCGAACTGCTGGCCGAGGTCTACCTCGCCATGACGCGCGGCCAGGAGAGTCTGGTGATGGAACTGGTGCCGGTGCCGGCGGCGGCGCAGGCAGCGGCCGGAACCAGCGTCGAGCGCCTGCGCCTGATGGTGCTCGCCGCAAGCCCGGACGAGGCTTCTGCTCACCTCGAACTGCTGCAGGGTATCCAGGCCGAGAGCAAGGGCAAATGCGTCTGGCTGGCGCAGGAGGGGAAGGCCTAGCGCGCAGCGGCGTTGGGGGCCTGCCCGATTTGGCCGGTGCTGTGGTAGATTGAACTCAACTCAAGATCGGATGCGAGAAGCCCATGGACCGTGCCAACGCCTATGAAACCGACCTGGATCGCAATCCGGCCAATTACGCGCCGCTGACGCCGCTTTCCTTCATCGAGCGCGCCGCCTACGTCTATCCCGGGCGCACCGCCGTCGTGCACGGCGCGCGCCGCTATACCTGGGGACAAACCTATGCGCGCTGCCGGCGTCTGGCCGCCGCGCTCGCCGCACGCGGCGTCGGCGCAGGCGATACCGTGGCGGTCATGGCATCGAATACGCCGGAGATGTACGAGTGCCACTTCGGCGTGCCCATGCTGGGCGCGGTGCTCAATACGCTCAATACGCGCCTCGATGCCGAAGCGATCGCGTTCATGCTGAATCATGGCGGGGCGAAAGTGCTGATCGCGGACCGGGAATTTTCCGCGACGGTAGCGCGCGCGTTGTCCCAGGTCGAGCGGCGGCCGCTGGTGATCGACATCGACGACGCGGAATACACCGGCCCGGGCGAGCGGCTGGGAGAACTGGATTACGAGGCCCTGCTCGCCGAAGGCGATCCCGACTTTGCGTGGCAGCCGCCCGCCGACGAATGGAAGGCGATTTCCCTCAATTACACCTCCGGCACCACCGGCAATCCCAAGGGCGTGGTGTACCACCATCGCGGCGCGTATCTGAACGGCGTGTGCAACATCGTCACCTGGGGCATGCCGCAGCATTCGGTCTATCTGTGGACGCTGCCCATGTTCCACTGCAACGGCTGGTGCTTTCCCTGGACCATGGCCGCCAACGCCGGCGTCAACGTCTGTTTGCGCAAAGTCGATCCGGTGCAGATCTTCAGGCTGATCAAGGAGCACCGGGTCACGCATTATTGCGGCGCGCCGATCGTGCACAGCGGCCTGGTCAACGCCGATCCGGCGCTGCGCGCTGGCATAACGCACAAGGTCTCGGCCATGGTCGCGGGAGCGGCGCCGCCGGCGGCGATGATCGAGGGCATGGAGAAAATCGGTTTCGATCTGGTGCACGTGTACGGACTCACCGAAACCTACGGGCCGGCGACGGTGTGCGCCAAGCACGAGGAGTGGGACGGGCTGGACATCGGCAAGCGCGCCGAACGCAACGGCCGCCAGGGCGTGCGTTACCTGATGCAGGAAGGGCTTGCGGTGATGGATGGCGAGACCATGCAGCCGGTGCCCGCGGACGGGGAGACCATGGGCGAAATCATGTTCCGCGGCAATATCACGATGAAGGGCTATCTGAAGAATCCCAAGGCGACCGCAGAGGCGTTTGCGGGCGGCTGGTTCCATTCGGGCGACCTCGCGGTGATGCAACCCGATGGCTACGTCAAGATCAAGGATCGCTCGAAAGACATCATCATTTCCGGCGGCGAGAACATTTCCTCGCTCGAAATCGAGGAGGCGCTGTACCGCCATCCGGCGGTGCTCGCCGCGGCGGCGGTGGCGCGGCCCGATCCCAAGTGGGGCGAGACGCCCTGCGTGTTCGTCGAGCTCAAGCCGGGCGCGCAGGTGAGCGAGCAGGAAATCATCGAGCATTGCCGCGGGCATCTGGCCCGCTTCAAGCTGCCGCGGGCCGTGGTCTTCGGCGAGCTGCCCAAGACTTCGACCGGCAAGATCCAGAAGTTCGTGTTGCGCCAGCGGGCGAAATCGGCGCAGGCGATCGAATAGCGCAAAAGGAGAAACCGATATGAATGCGAATCCTCAGACAGCGGCAACCGAGCCGCTATTGTTGCGGCAGGACGACGCAGGCGTGGTCACGCTGACGCTCAACCGGCCGACGCAGTTCAATTCCCTGTCGCAGGCGCTGATGAGCGGGCTGCAGACCGAACTCGAGCGCATCGCCGCGGACGAGCGCGCGCGCGTGGTGATCGTGGCCGGTGCGGGCAAGGCGTTCTGCGCCGGGCACGACCTCAAGGAAATGCGCGCCGACCCGAGCAAGGAATTCCAGAAACAACTGTTCCGCCAGTGCAGCCAGCTCATGCTCGCGCTGGTGCGCCTGCCGCAGCCGGTGATTGCGCGCGTGCACGGCATCGCCACCGCGGCCGGCTGTCAGCTGGTCTCGATGTGCGACCTCGCGGTGGCTTCGGACAATGCGCGCTTCGCGGTTTCGGGCGTGAACCTGGGCTTGTTCTGCTCGACGCCCGCGGTGGGCCTGTCGCGCAATGTCGGGCGCAAGCAGGCGCTGGAAATGCTGCTCACCGGGGATTTCATCGACGCGCAGGCGGCGCTCGCGCGCGGCCTGGTGAACCGCGTCGTGCCGCCGGAGCAGCTCGACGCGGAAATAAAAAAACTCACCGACTCGATACTCGCCAAGACGCCGGTGGCGATCAAGCTCGGCAAGCAGGCGTTCTACCGGCAGCTTGAAGCCGGGCTGGAGCAGGCCTACGAACTCGCGAGCGAAGTCATGGCCTGCAACATGATTACCGAGGATGCGCAGGAAGGCATAGACGCGTTTGTCGCCAAGCGCAAGCCGCAATGGAAAGGGCGCTGAGCGCTGCAGCGCGTATAGACGGGGACCTGGCGTGTCAGAGCATCTGCGAGCCGTCTATTCGAGCCTGCCGCTGGCGGGCGCCGCGCACATCGTCGACGCGGCGATCGCCGCCCGCATCAAGGAGGGCTTGCTGCCGCTCGCAGTGGCCGTGATCGACGCGGGCGGCCACCTCGTGGCGTTCAAGCGCGAGGACGGCTGCGGCGTGCTGCGCTTCGATATCGCGTTCGGCAAGGCCTGGGCTGCGCTCGGCATGGGCGTGCCCACGCGCACGATCCGCGACCGCCTGGCCGGCCGTCCCGCCTTCCTCGGCGCGCTGGCTGCCGCATCCGACGGGCGCTTCATCCCCGTCCCGGGCGGCGTGTTGATCCTGAATCCGGACGGGCAGGCCATCGGTGCCGTGGGCATCAGCGGCGATGCCTCCGACAAGGATGAATACTGCGCCATCGCGGGCATCGAGGCCGCAGGCTACGGCAGCGATCCCGCCGAGCCCAGCGCGCAATGGCGCGAAGCCGGCCTGTAGCGGCGCTTCTCCACCTGGTCGATAGTTTAAACGATGCCTTTCGCGGCAAGCGCATCCACCGACGGCGGGTCCATGCCCAGCAGGTCCTGCAAAATTTCCCGCGTGTGCTGACCCAGCGTGGGCGGCGGCACCGTGTATTCCACCGGCGTTGCGGAAAAGCGCATCGGGCTCGCGACCGTGGGGCAGGGCACGCCTGCCGCAGTCGGAATCTCGACCTTGAGTCCGCGATGCTGCACTTGCGCATCCTCGAATACCTGGCGCATGTTGTTGATCGGGCCGCAGGGCACGTTGGCCGCCTCCAGCACCGCGATCCAGTCGTGCATGCCGCGCTGCTGCATGATCTCGGCGACGAGCGGAATCAGCGCATCGCGATTGACGATGCGGCCTGACATCAGGCGAAAGCGCTCGTCCTCGGCCAATTCCGGCCGACCGGCTGTCCTGCAGAAGCTCGCAAACTGACTGTCGTTGCCGATCGCGAGAATGATATGGCCGTCCTTGCACGCGAACACCTGGTAGGGTACGACGTTGGGATGCGCGTTGCCGTAGCGCCTGGGGATGTTGCCCGAGACGAGGTAGCCGCTGATCTGGTTGGCGTTGAACGCGACCATGCAATCGAGCAGCGCCATGTCGATGTACTGGCCGCCGCCGCCGCGCTCGCAATGCGCGATGGCGGCGGTGATCGCGAGGCTCGCGTACATGCCGGTGAGTATGTCGGTGATGGCGATGCCCACTTTCATCGGCCCGCCGCCGGGCAGGTCGTCGCGCTCGCCGGTGATGCTCATGAGCCCGCCCATGCCTTGGAAGACGAAATCGTAGCCGGGGCGGGGCGCATACGGACCCGTCTGGCCGAAACCGGTGATCGAGCAATAAATCAGGCGCGGATTGATCTGGCGCAGATCCTCGTAGCCCAAGCCGTAGCGCGCGAGCGTGCCCACCTTGTAGTTTTCGATCAGTACGTCGCATTTCGCCGCGAGCTCGCGCACGATGCCCTGTCCCTCCGGCTTGGAGATATCCAGCGTGATCGATTTCTTGCCGCGGTTGCAGGACAGGTAATAGGACGAATCGCGCGTCTCCTTGCCAGTGCTGTCCTTGAACCAGGGCGGACCCCAGCCGCGCGTATCGTCGCCCACGCCGGGACGTTCAACCTTGATCACTTCGGCACCCAGGTCGGCGAGGTTCTGCGAGGCCCAGGGTCCGGCGAGAACGCGGGACAGATCGAGCACACGGATATGCGATAGCGGGCGGGGCATGGTGTTTCCTTGATGCGGTTGCGTTGAATGGATTAAGGCGCGCTAGCCCGGGAGATTGAGCACCTGCCGGGCGAGTATGTTGCGCTGGATTTCGTTGCTGCCGCCGTAGATGCTCGTGGGCCTGGCCTTGTAGAACGGCGCCAGCACTTCGATGCGGCCGTCCGCCATGGGCACCTTGCCGGCCATGCCGCCGCAGTCGCCGGCGGTTTCGACGATCAGGTCGGCGATGCGCTGGAAGGTTTCGGTAGCCCAGATTTTCAGCAGCGATACCTCGGGACCGAGCGCCTCGCCGCGGCTGACCATGGCGGTGAAGTGGCCGTAGATGTCGCCGAGGTGAGTCACGTCGAGCTGCAGCTGCGCCAGGCGTTCGCAAAACAGCGGATCGCGCTCGACGCCGCGCGCGCGCGCCACCGACAGCAGCACCTGCAGGCCGTATTCGGGCAATTTGGGGCTGCCGATGTGGATGCGCTCGAAACCGAGCAGCGATTTGGCCACGGTCCAGCCCTGGTTCAATTCGCCCACCAGGTTGCTTGCCGGCGTGCGCACATTGTCGAAGAACACTTCGCAGAATTCTTCGTGCCCGGCGAGGTCGCGGATCGGGCGCACGGTGACGCCGGGCGTCTTGAGGTCGAGCAGCAGGAAGCTGATGCCCGCCTGCTTTTTCGCCGCCTTGTCGGTGCGTGCGAGCACGAATATATGCGTCGCATCATGCGCCAGCGTGGTCCAGGTCTTCTGGCCGTTGATGACGAATTCCTCTCCTTCGAGGCGCGCCTCGGTGCGCAGGTTGGCGAGGTCGGAGCCCGCATTGGGTTCGGAATAGCCCTGGCACCAGATCTCCTCGCAGGCGAGGATGGGCGGCAGGTAGCGGCGGCGCTGCGCCTCGGTGCCGAAGCGCATCAGGATCGGCCCGACCATGAGTATGCCGTGATCCTGGAAGCGCGCGATGCCCCAGCGCTCCTGCTCCTCGAGGAAGATCAGCAGCTTGGTCGGGGAGAGGCCCATGCCGCCGTATGCGCGCGGCCAGCCCGGGGCGATCCAGCCCTTGGCCGCCATGCGCAGGTACCAGGACTTGTTCTCGTGCCAGCGCAGCCGGCGCGGCGCATAGCGCAGCTCCGGCGGGTGGTGCGCCTCGACCTCGGCGCGCACCAGCGCGCGAAACGCTTCGTCGGAGAGAGCGTTCCAATCCTGCTCTTGTTGGACGCCGTATTTCATGCGGTCTGCACCAAGCTTGCGTAGCGGCTGCGATGCGCGCTGGCGTTGCCGAGCCAGGCCGAGAGCACCAGCGCGCGATTGAAATACAGCCCCAGGTCATACTCATCGGTATAGCCGATCGCACCGTGCATCTGCAGCGCCTCCTTGCAGATGGCGAGCGCCGCCTGCGAAGCGCGCGATTTGGCGCTGGAGGCGGCGGCGCCGCGCCGCTCGGGCGTGCAGCCCGGATCGTCCGCAGCGGCGACCGCGGCGGCGAGCGTGGCGCGGCTCAGTTCTTTCTGGATGTACAGATCGACGGCGCGGTGCTGCAGCGCCTGGAAGCTGCCTATGGGCTTGCCGAACTGCGCCCGCGTGCGCAGGTAGTCGAGCGTCATCTCCAGCGCGCAGTCCATCAGTCCGACCAGCTCTGCGCTCGCGGCGAGGACGGCGTGATCGAGCGCGAGCTGCAGCGCCGCGCGCGCGGTTGCCGCAGAGGCGACGCGCGTGGCCGCTGACGCGGCGACCGCGTCGAAATTGAGGCGGGCGCCGGCGCTGCCGTCGGCGCGCGGCTCGCGCTCGCAGCCGAGTCCCGCGGCGTCGCGCGCGACCCAATGCAGCTCCAGTCCCTGCGCCGCGCGCGCTGCGACGATGTATGCGTCGGCGTCCGGCGTGGCCGCGAAGCGGCAGCTTCCGTGCAGCAGCGTTGTGCCGCCGCGCGCCTGCGCCTCGAGCGCGCATTGCCCGATATCCAGTCCGCCGCGTTCGTCCTGCCAGGCCAGGCAGGCGATGACTTCGCCTGCGGCCAGTTGCGGCAGCAGGCGCTGCTTGAGTTCGGCATTGTCGCCGTGGAGCAGGGCCAGGGTCGCCGCCACCGCCGAGGCGGAGTAGGGCTCGGGATAGAGCGCGCGCCCGAGCTGCTCCGCGATGATGACGGCGGCGCTCAAGCTGAGGTCCAAGCCGCCGTGCTGCTCCGGAATCAGCACGCCGAGCCAGCCCATGTCCGCCATTTCGCGCCACACGCTGCGCTCGAAGCCCGGTTGCGCACCGCGCAGGCGGCGCACGCGCGCCGCATCCAGGGTGGCGAAATCGGCAGCGCTCTCGCGCAGCATCCTGAGGGTGTCGTCGCTCATGCGCGTTCAGGCGGCGATCGTCGCGACCCCGTTGTTGAGCACCACGACATCGCGCTCGAGCACGCGTGAACGGAACAGGATGCTGGCGCCGCGGTTCCACATTTCGGTGCGTATGGTCTCGCCCGGGAACACCGGCGCGGAGAAGCGCAGCGCCAAGCCGGCGAGTT
>JAJZUN010000119.1 GCA_021848555.1 Pseudomonadota bacterium
GCACCGGTTGGGCACGGCGTGCGGCTGACCCACCGCGTCCCGCCCGCCGGGTCAACCGCACCCCGGCAGATGGTGGCCCGAAGCGGGATTCTGCCGGCGGGCATCATGCGGTACTACCATCCGCCGGCGGCCGATCTGGCGAAGAGGCTGGGGTAGCGAATGATCCTTTCTTCTTGCATGTTGACGAACCCATATTTATTATGGCCGCGTCATGAACAGATCTCCTGGCCGCCTCGATGACGCTGCCCACAACGCTGACGGCCGACGATGCGAAATCACTCATTGTAGAGATCGCCGCGCAAGGTGGACGCGTAGCCTTCAAGCAGCATGCGTACGACCGGATGGAGGAGCGCCACATCACTGAACCGCAGGTCTACAGCGTGCTTAAGACCGGCCGTGTCGTGGGCAAGCCTGAATGGTCGAGCTACCAAAATTGGAAGGTCACGATGAAGGGCGTAGCAATCGGCGAGTCTGTGACGGTTGAAGTGGCCATCGAAGAGGATGCGTTTGGCCAATCCGTCCTTGTGGTCACGGTCTACTGATCACTCTGACGCAACTCTTTTGGAAGTCGAACTAATATTCTCGGTGGGTAGTGACATGAGCATCAGGTACCAGGGCGCGGACTTGGGCAACGTGCACCTCGAGAGCGGGTACACGATCCGAAGGCTTCCTGATGGCGATGAGGCTATCAGCATCAAAGATGTCGAGGGCCTTCATCGAGCAATTGCAGAGGCACTGATCGATCAGCCGACGCCTGCAGATGGGTCAAGGTTCCGCTTCTTGAGGAAGCACTTAGAACTGACGCAGCGTGCGGCTGGTGAAAAGCTGGGCATTGAAGAGCAAACTGTTTCTCTCTGGGAGCGGGGCCTGCTGGAGGTTCCACGCTACGCCGACGTTATGATGCGGGCGCTTGTTGAGGAAACTACTCGACGGAGCCTCGCGATCAGCGAAATCATCGCCACCCTCAACGCGTCAACTCAAGCATCCCATAGCGAGAGCCTCGTGTTCGCTTTTTCCGCAGAATTGGGGTGGCACCTGAAAACTTGGGCTCGCCAACGGGCTCCACGAACAACAAGTCAAACGCTGACGAGTAAAGAGGGTAACGCGCCGGCGCTGCGGCTCGTGGATGAGGGGAGCGGGCGCGCGACGCCGCGCATGCCCAAGTACCAGTACACCGCCAACATGCCGACCCGCGCCGCCGAAGCACGGGGCGTGGAGGAGTGCCCACCAGAGGCGACCTACTCCGCGGGCTTTGCACGCGTGGAACGCGCCGCCGAAGCACAAGTCCCGGGGCGGCGCCAGCCGGAGGCGACCTACGCAAACTATATGCCCGCGAATGTTGTGTCTATTGAGCCTAGGCTGGAAGGAAACTCCCTATCTCGAAGTATCGTTGTTGAAGCGGGGACGGCCTGATGGCAACACTGGTTTACATGGCGCTCTGCCAACATGCCGTCATCGACCGGCAGAGCAACCTCGCGTCGCTCTTCGACTTGATCGAAGAGGTACAAATTGAGCAGGCATTGTTAGATCGCTCGCAAAATGAGAAGTTAGCTGTCGGGTTCAATATGGACCTCATGGCGTTGATCTCACGCGAATGGCCTCAATTGACCGAATCTGAGGACCTTAAGGTAAGCCTTAGCCTTGTATTCCCATCGGGTGAGATCGAACGACTTACAGAGGCGAAACCAGATCTCTCGGCGCGGCGATCGCGCGTAATCTTCAAGCTACTAGCTCTTCCGCTCCGTGGCGCAGGACTGTACGAGTTCCAGCTTGCGTCTGGGGAGCAAATCCTAGGGCGCATCCCTCTGCAAGTGCTCGCTGCACCAGTAAAGGAACAGCAGCACAGTTCTCCTCACTAACGGCGACGAACACGTTGCGCGCCGCTTGCCGTGGAGCAGCCCTGCCGACCTCGTGAAGCGCTCTCGATACAGTATCGTCACCGCTTCAACTCCACTCGGCCTGCGCGATGGATCCAAACCCGCTCAAGGACTACCTGGCCAAGATCGAGGCGTCCCTCAAGCGCGGCGACGCCACCGAGCACACGCACCGCCCGGCGCTGAAGGCGATGCTGGAGGCTGTGGCCGGCGATCCCGCCGTGCAGGCGGTCAACGAGCCGCGCCGCATCGCCTGCGGCGCACCCGACTACGTGATCGCACGCGGCACCGTGCCGCTGGGCTACGTCGAGGCCAAGGATGTCGGCGCCAATCTCAACGAGGTCGAGCGTAGCGAGCAACTCATGCGCTACCGCGATTCGCTGGGCAATCTGGTTCTGACCGACTACCTGGAGTTCCGCTGGTACCTCGGCGGCGAGATGAAGCTCAAGGCCTCACTGCCGCGCCCAGGCCGGGATGGCCGCATTCGCTGGAACGCCGACGCCGCTTCCGAAGTCGCCCAGCTACTCGGGCAGTTCCTCGAGGCCGACATTCCACTGGCCGCCTCGCCGGCTGAACTGGCCCGGCGGATGGCTGCGCTTGCGCGTCTGATCCGTACCTTGATCGAGCGTACCTTCAGCGGTGAGGGCGAGGCCGGCGAATTGCACGGCCAGCTTGAGGCGTTCCGCAAGGTGCTGATTGACTCGCTCACCCCTGAACAGTTCGCCGACATGTATGCGCAGACGCTGTGCTACGGCCTGTTCGCCGCACGCTGTAACGCGCCGGCGGCGGGCTTCACCCGCCAGAGCGCCGCTACCGCGCTGCCGCGCACCAACCCGTTCCTGCGGCGCATGTTCAATAGCATCGCCGGGCCTGATCTCGACGATCGCATCGCCTGGGCCGTGGACCAGTTGGCGGAGCTACTGGCGCGCGCCGACATCGCGAGCATCCTCGAGACCTTCGGTCAGCGCACCCGGCAAGAGGATCCCGTGGTGCACTTCTACGAGACCTTCCTCGCCGCCTATGACCCGGCCATGCGCGAGGCGCGTGGCGTGTACTACACGCCCGAGCCCGTGGTGAACTGGATCGTGCGCAGCGTCGAGCACCTCCTGCTGCGCGAGTTCAAGCTGACCGGCGGCCTGGCGCACGCCGACAAGGTCAAGCTCAAGCGCCCGAAGCCTGGCGGCGGCATGGAGTCCTTCGAGACGCACCGCCTACAGATCCTCGATCCAGCCACCGGCACCGGCACCTTCCTGTACGCGGTGATCCAGCGGATCCGCGCACACTTCGAGGGTAACGCCGGCGCCTGGCCCGGCTACGTGGCCGAGCACCTGCTGCCGCGTCTGTTCGGCTTCGAGTTGCTGATGGCGCCCTACGCGGTGGCACACATGAAGCTGGGCCTGGAGTTGGAGCAGTCTGGTTACGACTTCGCCAGCGACCAGCGCCTGGGCGTGTACCTCACCAACTCGCTGGAGGAAGCCCACGAACTGACCGGCATGCCGCTGTTCACGCAGTGGCTGGCCGAGGAATCGCGCGCCGCGGGCCAGGTTAAGCGCGAGGCGCCGGTCATGGTGGTGCTTGGCAACCCGCCGTATTCGGGGCATTCGGCCAACACCGGCGCATGGATCGCCGGCCTGCTGCGCGGCCACGACGCGCTCACCGGCCAGAAAACCGGCAATTACTTCGCCTGCGATGGCAAACCGCTCGGAGAGCGCAATCCGAAGTGGTTGAACGACGACTACGTGAAGTTCATCCGGTTCGCGCAGTGGCGCATCGAGCAGACCGGCCACGGCATCCTCGCCTTCGTCACCAACCACGGGTATCTCGACAACCCTACCTTCCGCGGCATGCGGCAGAGCCTGATGCAGAGCTTCGATGCGCTGTACCTGCTCGACCTGCACGGCAACAGCAAGAAGAAGGAGCGCACCCCCGATGGCGGCAAGGACGAAAACGTCTTCGACATCCAGCAGGGCGTGGCGATCGGTATTTTCGTGCGCCATCCGGGCAAGGCCGATGCCCCGCGCAGCGCGCGCGTGTTCCATGCCGATCTCTACGGTACCCGTGCCGTGAAATACGCCTCGCTCGATGCCGGCGACCTCGACAGCGCCGCCTGGCGCGAGATCGAACCAGCCAGCCCCGCCTACCTGTTTGTGCCCGAGGATGGCGCGCTGCGTGAGGAGTACGAGCAGGGCTGGAAGATCACGGCAGCGATGCCGGTGAACGTGCTGGGCTTCCAGACCCACCGCGATGACTTCGCCATCGCCTTCAACCGCGAGACCCTGCATGCACGCATCGCGGCGATGCGCGATACCGCGCTGTCCGACGAGGCGTTTGCACAGGCTCACGATCTTCGCGATAACCGTGATTGGCAGCTTGCCGAGGCACGCAAGGTATTACGCGGTGACCCTGACTGGGAACGCGCGCTGATCCGCGTGGCCTACCGGCCGTTCGACGAGTGCTGGGGCTACTTCAGCGAAGTCGCGATGGATTACCCACGGCATGAGTTGGTCGAGCATGTAGCTGCGAAGGACAACATCTGCCTAGGCGTGGGCAGGGCTGGCAATGCCGTCAGCGAGGACATTTGGTCGTTGCAGACCTGCTCCATCGGCCCGATGGATGCCAACATCTTTCGTCGCGGCGGCGTAAACGTCTTTCCTCTCTGGCTTTACCCCACCGACGCACCACGCGATCTGCTCGACACTGCCGCCGGCGAACGTAGCGCCAACTTCGCGCCCGAGTTCCTCACCGCCGTGGCTGCGCGCATCAATGCGCCTCCAGCCCCTGAAACTCTGTTCGCCTTCATCTATGCCGTGCTCTACGCGCCCAGCTACCGCACGCGCTACGCCGAGTTCCTCAAGCGCGACTTTCCGCGTGTGCCGCTGCCGCGCGATGCCGGACAGTTCAACGCGCTGGCCGCGCTGGGCCAGGAACTGATCGAACTGCACACCCTGAAGCGTGCCATGCCGGCCATTACCCGCTATCCGGTGCCGGGCAGCAACCGCGTGGACAAGGTGCGCTGGGCACCTGCCACGGACGGCGCCATCGGCCGCGTGTACATCAACGGCGAGCAGTATTTCGACGGCGTGCCCGCCGCGGTGTGGGATACGCACATCGGCGGCTATCGCGTAGCCGAGAAGTGGCTGAAAGACCGCAAGGGCCGCGCCTTGAGCTACGACGACCTGACGCACTACCAGAACGTCATTGCCGTGTTGGCGCGAACGGCGGAGTTGCAGACAGCGATCGACATGGCGATTCCTGGACACAAGCCTACCAGTCCCGCCGGCCGCGCCCCCACTGCGAATCAGGTTGTCCTATGAGCTTTTTTCACGTCATCGCCACGTTTGAGGATCGCCCCGAAGAATTCGTATCCGTCTTCATGGACCTCTCGGATCGTGACCTGAAAGTCCGCTTTCTCAAGCCTTACGCCCGCGGCGAGGATCTGGTTAGTGGTAACCACATCCTGCCCGTGCGGAGCATTCGCAAGGTGCACGTAGTCGAAACCGAGCGAAAAAGTGAACTAGAGTTAGCAGACCTTCAGCGCGTGAGTCGCGCAAGGATCGATGAAATCAACCGCAACTCCCAGGACTGCGTGCTCATCATGCTAGGGGTCGGGTACAAAGACACAGACATCATACACACCGGTACAGATGTAACGGCGCAGTTCATCGCTGGTCCACCCGGTGCCAAGGACATGGTCGCGCGAGCCATTTCCTTTCTCAACAACGGGTGGGTAGTTGGGCTTGGTGTCGGTTTGCTGCTAGCCGTGCTTGTAGGATGGCTTGGATGGCACTGACGGCTACCGCGATTCGCGCTTCTCAGCGCCTTGGCAACCGACATCGGCATACGCGGACTTCTCTTGACCGGTTTGACTACCCCTCACCCTCCATCCTCACCTCCACCCACGACCCCCGCGACCTCGCCACCAGTTCGACCACAGCGCACCGCGTGCCGCGCTTTCCGCGCACCGACGCCAGCAGCCGGACCCGCCTGGGCGGGCGTCCCGGCCCATCAGCGGCGGCATCGACGGCAAGCTGGCGGATGACTTTGCCTGAGCCCCGGCAGTCTTCGTAGACCGCCCGGCTGAGGCGCAGGCCGATCGGCTGCCGGAACGTGCCGGGCGGCGGCGGGCTTTCATCGCGCCGCGTGAGCGTGCCGACGCTGACCATCTCGCCGGATTCGACGGCGGTCGTGTCGCTCCATGGCCGGCGCGCGCCGGCCAGCCTTTCGATCAATTTGGTTTGTGCGCTCATGCCGCGATCTCCTGTTGTTTCGGCGCATCGGCATCGGCCTGCGCGCTGAAGCGCGCCAGCAGCATGCGCTCGATCGACTCAGCGGCCTGGGCGGCATCCGCGCCGTCCACGGCCTGCGCCGCTGTCTGGCGCTTGGTGGTGATCAGTTCGAGCACGGGCTCGTCGATGCTGCCGATCGCGATCAGATGCGTGACCATGACCGTATCCGTCTGGCCGATGCGGTGCGCACGGCCCTCGGCTTGATCCATTTCCGCGGGCGTCCAGCTTTGCTCGACGATCAGCACCTGCGATGCGGCGGTCAGTGTCAGGCCCTGGCCGGCGGCGCTCATGCTGCCGAGAAACACGCGCACCGATTCATCGCCTTGGAATCGATCGACGAGATCCTGACGCTGTTGCGCTGGCGTACTGCCGTCGAGTCGTACGTAGCCGATTTTCTTCTTGCGCAAGTGCGCTTCGATGCCGTCGAGGACGTCCGAGTGATGCCCGAACACAAGGAGCTTTTCATCTTGCGCAAGGGCGCCGTCGATCCACTCGCACGCAGCCGCTACCTTCGCCACACCGACGGAGCGGCGCAGCCGCGCCAAGGCACCGAGAACGTCACCGCGACGACCTGCGGCATCGTCGGTCGCCACGTCGGCCAGCGCGCGGGTTTTCCCGGCGATCACATCCCGCAGAGCGGTTTCGGCGTCGCGGATTTCGCGTCCGCCGGCGGCTGCGTCGATTTCGATTGGCAGCACAGTGCGGATCTTGGCCGGAAGCTCGGCCAGCACGTCGGCTTTCATCCGCCGCAAGAAGCCACGCACGGCCAGGCGTTCGTGCAGTTCGGAGAGATTCGACGCGCCCTTGATGTTCCAGACGTATTTATTTCTCCTGACCCGCTCCTTGTGGCCCTGACAGTAGCGGCGGACGAAAGTCTCCCAGCCGCCAAGGGCATCGAGGTGCCCGAGCATCGTCAACGGCTCAACCAAGTCGGCGGGACGATTTTTGATCGGTGTGCCGGACAAGAGCCAGCGGTTCGTCGCGCGGGACACGACCGTCGCCAGCACCGCGCGATCCGCCTTCTTGCTTTTCAAGGCATGCGCCTCGTCGGCGATGACAGTCACCCAGCGCGCGCCCAGGATGCCGGCGTGGTTCTTGGCGATGTCATAGCTCGCGATCACGATCTCTGCTGACGGATCGATGGCCGTCTTGCCCTTGTCGATGATCTGTACAGAGCGATGCGGCAGCCAGCGGCCGGCCTCGTTGCGCCAGTTGCGCAACAGCGAAGCAGGGGCGAGCACCAGTAGCTTGTAGCCGTTGCATGCTTCGGTCGCGGCGAGCGCCTGCAAGGTCTTTCCGAGACCCATTTCGTCGGCCTGAAAAGACTTTCGATGCTCAAGAAGATAGTCGATGCCGGCGCGCTGATACGGCCTCAACGCGTCAGTGATTGATGCCGGAAGATCCAGCAGCGGCGCGGCGTCAGCCGCCGGCGCATCCGCAGGAGCGGGGGCTGCCGTCACGGCCT
>JAJZUN010000120.1 GCA_021848555.1 Pseudomonadota bacterium
TCCAGACCGTATGGGGTTTCGGCTACGTGTTCGTGCCGGACGGAAAGGCGTGACCTTGTTGCCGCGCACCCTGCTGTGGCGCTCGTTCCTGCTGATCAGCCTGCTGATGGTCATCTCGGCTACGGCCTGGTTCCAGATTCTGCGCAGCTACGAACGCGAGCCGCGTGCCCGGCAACTGGCGCAAATGGTGGTGAGCGTGATCAATCTCACCCGCGCCGCCCTGGTCACGGCCAAGGCGGACAAGCGGCGCGACCTGCTGCTGGAATTATCGGATCGCGAAGGCATACGCGTCTATCCGGCCGAGCCCGGCGACCAGCCGACCGCCTCGCCCGACACGCCTTTCGTGCGCATGCTGCACGCTGAAATCCGCCGCCAGCTGGGCGCGGACACCCGCTTCGCCTTCAGCAGCGGCGAACCGCGCGGCTTTATGATCAGCTTTCGCATCGACGGCGATGAATACTGGGCCATGCTGCCGCGCGAACGCATAGAGCGGCCGTTCCCCTGGCAGTGGCTGGGCTGGACCGCAGTCGCGCTGCTGCTGTCCCTGGTGGGCGCCTGGCTGATCGTGTCGCGCATCAATCGCCCGCTCAAGGCGCTGGCAGCGGCGGCCGCCGCTATCGGCAGCGGCAAGACACCGGCGCCGCTGCCGGAATCCGGACCGGTCGAAATCCAGACCCTGGCGCGCTCGTTCAACCAGATGTCGCAGGACCTGGTTCGCCTGGACGCCGACCGCGCGCTGATACTCGCCGGCGTGTCCCACGACCTGCGCACGCCGCTGTCTCGCCTGCGCCTGTCGACCGAAATGAGCGCGAGCGACGAGTCCCTGAAGCAGGGCATGATCGCCGACATAGCGGAAATGGATGCCATCATCGGCCAATTTCTCGATTTCGCCCGCACCCAGAGCGACGAGCCGCTCGCGCCGACGGACCTCGCCGAACTGGCGCGTGAAGCGGTGGAGCGCGAGCAGCGCCTGGGCCATGCTCTGCAAGCGCAGATCGAGGCGGTGCCCGAGCGCGGGCTGCGCCGCATGGGCATCAAGCGCCTGATTTCCAATCTGCTGGACAATGCCCTCGCCTACGGCGGGAAGGACGTGTGCATTGCCACGCGCAGCGAAGGCGGCAGACTGATCCTGGAAGTGCTGGACCGCGGCCCGGGCATTCCGCGCGAGGAAACCGAGCGGCTGAAGCAGCCGTTCACGCGCCTGGAGCCGGCGCGCAGCGGCAAGGGCGGATCCGGGCTGGGCCTGGCGATCGTCGATCGCATCGCGCGGCATCACGGCGGCAGCCTGGAACTGCTGGCGCGCGAAGGCGGCGGCCTGATCGCGCGCGTCAGCTTTCCGGTACAGGAACCGACGACGCCATCGGGCAGCTGACACGGCCCCCTGGGTCAGCCTGCCGCTGCGGGAAAGCGGCGCATGACCTCATACGTGACACGGCCTTCGACCCGGGTCGACCTGACCAGGACGAAGTCCGCGGCCTCCCAGACGAGCGGAACCCAGGCGGGCGCCGCGGGCAGGCCGGCGGCGTTGCGCACCAGCGTCACATGCGACACGAAGGGTTTGCGGTCGTAGACGATGCCGCCCGAGTCCAGACGCGCGCGCAGTTCGCTCACCAGCGCGCTCAGCGCCGGCGGGTCTGCGCCGGCGCCGCACCAGATAATGCGATTGTGTTTCCAGTAGGCGACGCGGTCCAGCGGGAGGCGGACCGGATCGAAGCGCACATCGGCGGCAAGCGCGATCAGTTGCGGAACCAGCGCGGCATCGGTGTCCCCGAGAAAGGTAAGGGTGATGTGCAGGTTCTCGCGCCGCATCGCCCTGCCCCTGCCAGCCGCCTGATGGGCCCAGGCAGCCAGCCTGCCCTGCAACTCGCTCGGCGGCCACAGGGCGAAAAACAGCCGCACCGATTCGGCGGCCGGCTCCAATGATTCAGTCCTTGAGGCGGCGGAATACCAGGCAGGCGTTGGTGCCGCCGAAGCCGAAGCTGTTCGACATCACCGTGTTGAGTCCGGCGTTGTCGACGCGTTCGCGCACGATGGGCATGCCCTCGCCGGCCGGGTCCAGGGTCTCGATGTTGGCCGATGCGCAGGCGAAGTCGTTCTCCAGCATCAGGAGCGAATAGATCACTTCGGTGACGCCGGCCGCGCCCTGCGCATGCCCGGTGAGCGACTTGGTCGAGCTGATCAGCGGCATTTTGTCGGCAAAGACCGCCCGCACCGCTTCGAGTTCCTTGGGATCGCCGACCGGGGTGCTGGTGCCGTGGGTATTGAGGTAATCGACCGGCGTATCCACGCCCGCGAGCGCCATGCGCATACAGCGCACCGCGCCCTCGCCGGAGGGCTGCACCATGTCGTGGCCGTCGGAAGTCGCACCATAGCCTACGAGTTCGGCGTAGATCCTGGCGCCGCGCGCGCGCGCATGTTCGAGTTCCTCCAGCACCACCACGCCGCCGCCGCCCGAGACCACGAATCCGTCGCGATTCACGTCGTAGGCGCGCGACGCCTTGGTCGGGGTATCGTTGTACTTGGACGAGAGCGCGCCCATCGCGTCGAACAGCACGGTGAGGTAGGGATGCACCTCTTCCCCGCCGCCGGCAAAGACGATGTCCTGCTTGCCCCACTGGATCTGCTCGCAGGCGTTGCCGATGCAATGCGCGCTGGTCGAGCAGGCCGAACTGATCGAGTAGTTCACGCCCTTGATATGGAACGGCGTCGCCAGGCAGGCCGAGGTGGTGCTCGACATGCAGCGCGGCACCATGTAGGGTCCGACGCGCTTCACGCCCTTCGCGCGCAGCAGATCGACGGCCTCGACCTGGTTCTGCGGCGAGCCGCCGCCGGAACCGACGATCATCCCGGTACGCTCGTTCGATACCATGCTCTCGGGCAGTCCGGCGTCGGCGATGGCCTGGGTCATCGCGATGTAGGTGAACGCCGCTGCGTCGCCCATGAAGCGCGCGAGCTTGCGGTCGATCAGTTCCTCGCGCTTCACCCTGACCGGGCCGTGCACCTGCGAGCGAAAACCCAGTGCCTGGTATTCCGGGGAAAATTCAATGCCGCTGGTCCCCGAGCGCAGCGAGGCCAGCACCTCGCTCTGGTTGGTGCCGATGCTGGAGACTATGCCCATTCCGGTGACGACGACGCGGCGCATGGCGGCTCCCTAAAATCCGTCGGTGGAGGTGAACAATCCCACCTGCAGGTCCTTGCCTGCATAGATATCGCGACCGTCGACCTCCATCACGGCGTCGGCGATACCCATCACCAGCTTGCGCAGGATCACGCGCTTCATGCTGATGCGGTAGGTGATCTTCTTTGCGCTCGGCAACACCTGGCCGCTGAACTTGACCTCGCCGCTGCCCAGCGCGCGGCCGCGCCCCTTGCCGCCCATCCAGCCCAGGTAAAAACCGATCAGTTGCCACATCGCATCCAGCCCGAGGCAGCCCGGCATCACCGGGTCGCCCTGGAAATGGCAGGCGAAAAACCACAGCTCCGGGCGCACGTCGAGTTCGGCGACGATCTCGCCCTTGCCGAATTCGCCGCCTTTTTCGCTGATGTAGATGATGCGATCGAACATCAGCATCGGCGGCAGAGGCAACTGCGCGTTGCCGGCACCGAACATCTCGCCGCGCCCGCAGGCGAGGAGTTGCTCGTAGCTAAAACTGGATCGTTTGGTCAAGGCGCTTGGTTCCTCAGAAAACAGCGGGGCGATGCCGCTAGGGCCTGTGTGTAAGTATAAAGGCTTTTGGGCAGGCGCAGCGATGCAACGCAAGCCTGCGCGGCGGGTCCGGGCTCAGATCGCCCAATTCAGCAATACCACCGCCTGGGCGGCGATGCCCTCGGCGCGACCGGTGAATCCCAGGCCCTCGGTGGTGGTGGCCTTGATGTTGATCTGGCCGCGCGACAGGCCGAGATCGGCGGCGATGTTGTTCACCATCCCGGGTATGTGCGGCGCCATCTTCGGCGCCTGGGCGATGATCGTGGCGTCGATGTTCACCACGCGGTAGCCCGCCTCCTGCACCAGCGCGCTGACCTCGCGCAGCAGGCCGCGGCTGTCGGCGCCGCGGTAGCGCGCATCGGTGTCCGGAAAATGCCCGCCGATATCGCCCATCGCTGCGGCGCCGAGCAGCGCGTCGCACAAGGCATGCAGCAGGACGTCCGCATCCGAGTGCCCATCCAGGCCCTTTTCGTACGCAATGTGCACGCCGCCGATGATCAGCTTGCGCCCCAGCACCAGGGCGTGAACGTCGAATCCCTGCCCTATTCTCATGGCTGCGTTTCCCGGCTGGTGAGGATGGTTTGCGCCAACTGCAGATCTTCCGCGTAGGTCACTTTCAGATTCGTGGCGGCCCCCTGCACCAACTTCGGTTGCAAACCCATGGCTTCCACCGCACCGGCCTCGTCGCTCAGTTTGGCCGTCCGGCTCAATGCCTGCAGCAGCAGCCCATGGCGGAACATTTGCGGCGTCTGCGCCTGCCACAACTGCTCGCGCGGCACGGTCGCTTGTATCCGGCCGGATGCGTCGGCGCGCTTCAGCGTGTCGGCGACCGGCACGCCGAGTATACCGCCGACTTCGTCGGCCGCGAGCGCGTCCAGCAGGCGCCGCAATTCCGGCGGCGCAAGGCAGGGCCGCGCCGCGTCGTGGACCAGCATCCAGTCGTCGGCTTCGACCGTGGACGAGGCGGCGACCAGGCCGTTCAACACGCTGTCGTGGCGCGTCGCGCCGCCGCAGTACAGCGGCGCGAGGCGCTCGCCGAACTCTTCCCAGGGATGCTGCTTGAACTCGCGGTCCGCCGGGGCGAGCACCACGAACACGGTATCTATCCTGGCGTCGGCGAGCAGCGCCTTCACGCTGTGGTAAAGCATAGTGCGCCCGCGCAGTTCGAGGTATTGCTTGGGCCGGGCCTGCCCCATGCGCTCGCCCGCCCCCGCCGCCGGGATCAGGCCGAAAAACCGCTCGGACGTCATTGTTTTTTCATAATAAATGGCTGCTGAAGCCGTTATAATACAGCTTAGTGAAATGATGATGTCAGCTGAAATCCGCCTTCCAGGGTCGCCCCCTATGGGACCGCACCCGTGGACTCTATTATCCCAATGATTACCACCCCGCCGGCGCAGCAAAAGCGCCGTTACACCCAATTGCACGGCTCGGGCGATGCCCTGGCGCTCGCGCGCCTGGCGCTCGAGGCGAAACCCCTGATCGTGCTGTGCGCCTCGGCGCTGGACGCGCAACGCCTGCTCGAGGAAATTCCCTATTTCGCCCCCGGGCTGGCGGTGAACCTGCTGCCCGACTGGGAGACCCTGCCCTACGACAGTTTTTCGCCCCACCATGACCTGATTTCCGAGCGTCTCGCCACACTGTACGCGATCACGCGCGGCAGCTGCGACCTCACCCTGATCCCGGCGAGCACCGCGCTCTACCGGCTGGCGCCACCGTCCTACCTCGCCGCGTATACCTTCTTTCTCAAGCAGGACGAGAAGTTCAGCCTGCCGCAACTGCGCACACAACTGACCCTGGCCGGCTACAGCCACGTCACCCAGGTGGTCGCCCCGGGGGAGTATTGCGTGCGCGGCGGGCTCGTCGACCTGTTCCCCATGGGCAGCGCCCTGCCTTACCGCATCGACCTGCTCGACGAGGAAATCGAATCCATCCGCACCTTCGACGTCGATACCCAGCGCACCATCTACAAGGTGAAGGAAATGCGCCTGCTGCCGGCGCGCGAATTCCCGCTGGACGAAGCAGGCCGTACGCGCTTTCGCGCGCGCTTTCGCGAAACCTTCGAAGGCGATCCGTCCCGGAGCAACATCTACAAGGACGTGAGCAACGGCATCGCTCCCGCGGGTATCGAATACTTTCTGCCGCTGTTCTTCGAGCACACCGCCACCATATTTGATTACCTGCCTGAGCAGGCCACGCTGTGCCTGCACCGCGATGTCCCCGCGACCATAGACGCGTTCTGGAAAGACACCCAATCGCGCTACAAGCTGCTCAGCGGCGACCGCTCGCAGCCGCTGCTCCCGCCGGTCGACATGTTCCTGCCGGCCGAGGAATTCTTCGTTGCCGCCAGGAATTTCGCGCGCGTCGATATCAGCGCGCCGCAGGAAGGCGCTGCCGCGGCCGAGGGCGAACTGCGCGCTGCGGCGCTGCCGCCGCTCGCGGTCGAACGCCGCGCGGCCGACCCGCTGACCAAGCTGAAAGCCTTCCTCGCCGCCACGCCCGCGCGCGTGCTGCTGCTCGCCGAATCGCCGGGCCGGCGCGAAACCATGAGCCAGTACCTGGCCGAATACGGCCTTACGCCGGCGCCCTGCGGCAGCTTCGCCGAATTTCTCTCGGCCGGCGCGCGCTGCATGCTCGGCACGGCGCCGCTATTCGGCGGCTTTTCCCTCGCCGCCGAGAATATCTGCGTCGTCACCGAAGCCGAGCTCTACGCCGGCACGGTGCGCACCGGCAAGCGCGCCGAAGCGCGCGCGACTTCGGTCGAGGGCATGGTGCGCGACCTGTCGGAGCTGCGCATCGGCGACCCGGTGGTGCACGCCCAGCACGGCATCGGCCGCTATCTCGGACTGGCCAATCTCGATCTGGGCGAAGGCGAAACCGAGTTCCTGCACCTGGAGTATGCGGGTCACGACAAGCTGTATGTGCCGGTGGCGCAGCTGCATCTGATCAGCCGCTACAGCGGCATGGCGCCGGAGCAGGCGCCGCTGCACAAGCTCGGCAGCGGCGACTGGGACCGCGCCAGGAAGAAGGCAGCGCAACAGATCCGCGACACCGCCGCCGAGCTGCTGAATCTCTACGCGCTGCGCGCCGCAAGACTGGGCCATCAATTCGAAATCAAGCAGCACGACCTGGACGCGTTTGCCGAGGGCTTCGGCTTCGAGGAAACCACCGACCAGGCAGCCGCGATCCGCGCCGTCGTCGGCGACATGTGCTCGGGCAAACCCATGGATCGCCTGATCTGCGGCGACGTCGGCTTCGGCAAGACCGAAGTGGCCCTGCGCGCGGCCTTCGTCGCCGTCTGCGGCGGCAAGCAGGTCGCCGTCCTCACCCCGACCACGCTGCTCGCCGAACAGCACTTCCAGACTTTTTCCGACCGTTTCGCGCAGATCGCGGACGAGTGGCCGATCAAGATTGCCCAGCTGTCGCGCTTTCGCACCGCCCGCGAGCAGACGCAGAACGTGAAGGCGCTGGCCGAGGGCTCGATCGACATCGCCATCGGCACGCACAAGCTGTTGCAGCGCGACATCAAGTTCGCGCGCCTGGGACTGGTGATCATCGACGAAGAACATCGCTTCGGCGTGCGCCAGAAGGAGGTGCTGAAGGCGCTGCGCGCCGAAGTCGACGTGCTCACGCTCACCGCCACGCCCATCCCGCGCACCCTCGCGATGTCGCTCGAGGGCCTGCGCGAATTCTCAGTCATCGCCACCGCGCCGCAGAAGCGGCTCGCGATCAAGACCTTCGTCAGCCGCGACAGCCAGGGCGTGATCCGCGAAGCGGTGCTGCGCGAGTTGAAGCGCGGCGGTCAGATCTATTTCCTGCACAACGAAGTGCAGACCATCGAAAACATGCGCGTCAGACTGGCGCAGCTGCTGCCCGAAGCGCGCAT
>JAJZUN010000121.1 GCA_021848555.1 Pseudomonadota bacterium
CTGAAGCTCGAAACCGTGAGCCGGGCGCTGTCGGCGCTGAATACCGCCGGCTATATCCAGGTGCACCAGAGAAGCATCGATATCATCGACGCCAAGGCGTTGCAGGGCGTGGTCGACCCGGCCGCGGGCGTTCCCGCGACCAGCGCGCCGCCGCGCGCATCGACACCGGCACGAAGCCGGAGCGGCATCGATCAGCGCGAGCGCAAGACCCGATCGCACTCCCCCGCCGGGCTGGCCTGGCGGCAGCTCGCCGCGGTATAGGGCGCCACCCGCGCCGTTCGCGATGCCGCCGCGACGGACTGCAGAAATCTTAAACAACAGGGGGTTCCGACATGTTCAAGCACATCCTGGTACCGACCGACGGTTCGACTTTGTCGCTGCGCGCGGCGAAGAATGCGGTCCGCTTCGCCAAGGCCCACGGCGCGCGCATTACGGCGTTTTACGCGGCGCCCGAATACCATCCCAACATCGCCGGCGACTACTTGCCGGCGAATTTCGTGCCGCTGTCCGTGTATCAGACCCAGATCAAGAAGACCGCGGACAAATACCTGGACCAGATCAAGAAACTGGCCGACGTGGGCGGGGTGGCCTGCTCCGGCCTGTTTGCCAGCGACGATTCGCCCTATCAGGCGATCATCCAGGCCGCGAAAGCGCGCAAGTGCGACCTAATATTCATGGCGTCTCACGGCCGCAGCGGCATCGCCGGGCTGTTGATCGGCAGCGAAACCACCAAGGTGCTGACCCACTGCAAGCTGCCGGTGCTGGTCTACCGGTAGAACAGCGGCCGCTGCTGGGAGACGGCGGGCAAAGGAGTCTAGGACAGCCCGGAAAGCCGCATCAATGCTTGATCTGCGGATACCACCAAATCTACCCGCAGCGCGAGCATGATCAGGCGGCGGTCAATCCCTTATGCAGCCTCCAGCCGCTCGATGCGCTCATAGCCACCGCGCTGCTCAAGCGTCCAGACATCAACCGCCTGCTGCATGCGTAGCCATATCTCCGGGCCATTGCCCAGCAGCTTGCCCAAGCGAATCGCCATGTCAGGCGTCACGCTGCGCTTTTCAAGCAGCACCTCCGAAACCGTCAGGCGCGAAACTCCCAGGCGGTCGGCAAGTTCCTTTTGCGTCAGTCCCAGCGCCGGCAGCACGTCCTCGCGCAAGATTGCGCCCGGATGCGTCGGGCATCGGTTCGGGTTTCTCAAGCTCTTAGCCATCAGTGATAATCCTCCAGGTTTAGATCGGTTGCGTTCTCGCCAACAAAGCGGAACGTGATGCGCCAGTTTCCCGATACAGTCATCGCCCATTCTCCCTTCCGGTCGAACTTCAGCGGGTGCAGGTGCATGCCGGGAATATCCAACTGCTCCACAGCGGTAGCCTCTTCGATCAGGTCAAGTATCCGGCGAATGCGCGGCCCGTGCTTGGCGTTGATCCCGCGGGCGTCATCCTTCTTGAAGAACCGTTCGATGCCCTTGTGCCGGAAATTCTTAATCATGGAAGTAGTGTAATCCGATTAAATACGTTATGCAATAACGTGGATTACATTGCCAAACCATCAAGCCGCCTGCCCAAGCAACGAAATCACGTCCGCGCCGGTCTTGAGCTTGTCCAGATAGTCAGCCCATTGCTGCATCATCTTGCGCCGCTCGATGACCGCATGGGTCAAACCAAGCTCGAGTAGCAGGGTGGAGGCCTTGGACCGGAAACCTTGCATTTACTTGGCTTTCCGGCCTTTATCGGACTGTCTTGGATTTGTTTGATGGTGCCGGGTAAAGGATTCGAACCCTCGACCGTCGCATTACAAATGCGCTGCTCTACCAACTGAGCTAACCCGGCATGCGCGGCATATTATACCCGCGAGACTCCGGACATCCATTCACCGCAAGCCGCCTCGCGCGCCAGCCCTTACTTCACCCGCCGCAGAGAAGGCTTGCCCGAGGGCCGCGGCGGCTCGGGCGGCGCGTCGTCATTACCCCCGGCAGCATCGGGCCGGGCCGAGTCAGCGGCATCGGCCGGGGCGACCTCGAACGACAAGCCCTGGCCGTTCTCGCGCGCGTAAATCGCGGAGACCGCCCCGACCGGAATCGAGATGTCGCGCCCTGCGCCGTTGAAGCGTGCGGAAAACTCGATCAGCTCGTTGCCCATCTTGAAACGCTCCACGGCGATCGGGCCGACGTTGAGCACGATCTGCCCGTCCTTGACGTATTCCATCGGCACGTGCGTCTGCGCATCCACCGTCACCGTCAGATAGGGCGTGTAACCGCTGTCCACGCACCAGTCGTAGATGGCGCGCATCAGGTAAGGCTTGGTGGAGGGTTCGGACATGGCTGAATTGGTCGCTCCTGTCGCCGGTAGCGGGAATGGACCCGGAGAGGAATCCGCCGCCGAGTGGGAGGCAGCCTCCCGCGTCGCTCGCGCTCCTCGGGGTTACCGCTAGGCGCTCACTTGCGCATCACTTTCTCGGAGGGCGTCAGCGCCTCGATGAACGCCGGCCGCGAGAACAGGCGCTCGGCGTATTTCATCATCGGCGCCGCCGGCTTGCCCAGGGAGATGCCGTAGTGATTCAGGCGCCACAGCAGCGGCGCAATCGCCACATCCAGCATGGAAAACTCTTCGCCCAGCATGTACTTCTGTTTGACGAAAATCGGGGCGAGCTCGGTCAGCCGGTCGGCCACGTGCGAGCGCGCCTTTTCCTGCTGCTTGGCGGTGCCGTCTTCGAGGATGTCGATGCGGCTGAACAGTTCGACCTCGAAGTTGTAAAGCAGCAGCCGGGCGCGCGCGCGCATCACCGGATCGGGCGGCATCAGCTGCGGGTGCGGGAAGCGCTCGTCGATGTACTCGTTGATGATATTCGATTCGTACAGGACCAGGTCGCGCTCGACCAGCACCGGCAGGCGGTTGTAGGGGTTCATCACCGCGATGTCTTCCGGCTTGTTGAACAGGTCGACATCGATGATCTGAAAATCCATGCCCTTCTCGTAGAGCACGATACGGCAGCGCTGGGAGAACGGGCAGGTGGTGCCGGAATACAGGTTCATCATGATAGTTAGCGCCTTAGAAAAATGAGACGGGCCATGCCCGCCCGGAAATCCGGTTTCCAGTGTGCTGCTACTGGTTTCTAGATCAATGCACGTCCTTCCAGAATTCCCGCTTCAGCAGATAGACCAGCGGCAACAAGGCGAGCAGGAACAGCAGCACGAAAATCCCGATCTGCTTGCGGCTGGTGGCGGCCGGCTCACCCACATAGACGAGAAAGTTGACCAGATCGCGCACGGTCTCGTCATATTGCACCGGCGTCAGGCTGCCGGGTTTCGCGAGTTCATACTTGACCGCATTGCCCGCGCCGCCGTGGCCCTCCTTGGCTTCGCCGCCCTTCGCCGCCTGCTCGACCCGCACGCGCTCGCCCTGCAGTTGCCACAGCGGATTGGGCATGCCGACGTTCTCGTACACGGTGTTGTTCCAGCCTGTGGGCCGCGCCGGGTCCCGGTAGAACCCGCGCAGGTAACTGTAGAGCCAGTCCGCGCCGCGCGCGCGCGCGATGACCGACAGGTCGGGCGGGGCCGCCCCGAACCATTTGCGCGCGTCTTTCTTGGTCATGGCGACGTTCATCAGGTCGCCAACCTTGCTGCCGTCGAATATCAGGTTGTCCGAGATCTGCGACTCGTTCAGGCCCAGCTCCATCAGCCGGTTCCAGCGCATCAGCGAGGCGCTGTGGCAGTTGAGACAGTAGTTGGCGAAAGTACGCGCGCCGCTCTGCAGGCTGAGCACGTCCGTCGGCTGGATCGGGGCCGTGTCCAGCCGCACGCCGCCCTCGGAGGCCATCGCCGCAGGCGATACAAACAGGACCGCAGGCGATACAAACAGGACCGCAGGCGACGCAATGAGAGCCGCTACCGGCAACAACAGGGTTGCGATGAGCTTGTTCATCAGTGGGTCACCCTTTCCGGTTCGGGTTTGTTCTTGTCGATACTGGTGTACCAGGGCATCAGGATGAAGAACAGAAAGTAGATCACCGTGCAGATGCGCGCCACCACGGTCGCCCGGTCGGCGTTGCCCAGCCAGGCGCCGAACTGGCCCCACACCGTGATCGGCTCCGTGCCGAGGTAACCGAGCACGAGGAATACCGCCACGAAAGCGCTGAGCGCGATTTTGAAGTACGGGCCGCGGTAGCGGATCGACTTCACCGGACCCCGGTCCAGCCAGGGCAGGCCGAACAGGATCATCACCGACACCCCCATCGCCACCACGCCGGGGAACTGCGAATTGAACATCGGCGGCACCCCGCGCAGGATCGAGTAATACGGCGTGAAATACCACACCGGGGCGATATGCGGCGGCGTCTTCAGCGGATCGGCCGGAATGAAGTTGTTGGCTTCAAGGAAATAACCGCCCATCTCCGGAGTGAAGAACACGATGATGGCGAACACGATCAGGAACACCACCACGCCCAGGATGTCCTTGACCGTGTAGTAAGGATGGAACGGGATGCCGTCTAGCGGCACGCCATTGGCGTCTTTGTGCTTGCTGATCTCGATGCCATCGGGATTGTTGGATCCGACCTCGTGCAGGGCGAGCAGGTGCGCCATCACCAGCCCCAGCAGCGCCAGCGGGAGCGCGATCACGTGCAAGGCGAAGAAACGGTTCAGCGTCGCATCCGCGATGACATAGTCGCCGCGTATCCAGAGGGACAGATCCGGCCCGATGAACGGAATCGCGGAAAACAGGTTGATGATCACCTGCGCGCCCCAGTAGGACATCTGGCCCCAGGGCAGCAGATAGCCGAAGAAAGCCTCGCCCATCAGCAGCAGGTAGATCAGCACGCCGAAGATCCAGATCAGCTCGCGCGGTTTGCGGTGGGAACCGTAGAGCAGCGCGCGGAACATATGCAGATAGACGCAGACGAAAAACGCCGATGCGCCGGTCGAGTGCATGTAGCGGATGATCCAGCCGCCGGGCACCTCGCGCATGATGTATTCGACCGAGGCGAACGCGAGGTTCGAATCCGGCTTGTAGTTCATGGTGAGGAAAATGCCGGTGACGATCTGTATCCCCAACACCAGCATCGCCAAACCGCCGAAGAAATACCAGAAGTTGAAATTCTTCGGCGCGTAGTACTCGGCCAGGTGGGCCTTCCACGTCGACATCAGCGGAAAGCGCGCATCGACCCAGGTAAGCAGCCCGTCAACGGCGACCGAGCCGGTTCCGGTTACGGGGGGTTTTTCTGCGGCAGCCATGCGTCATGCCCCTTTCGTGTCGTCGCCGATGAGAATGCGCGTATCCGACAGATACGTGTATTTCGGCACTTCAAGGTTGACTGGCGCCGGCGCCCCTTTGTACACGCGCCCGGCGAGATCGAATTTGGATCCGTGGCAGGGACAGAGAAAGCCCCCGGTCCAGTCGGCGCCCATTTCCGCCTTGTCCTCGGCCGCCTTCGACTGCGGCGAGCAGCCCAGGTGGGTGCAAATGCCCACCAGCACCAGTACTTCCGGCTTGATCGAGCGGTATTCGTTTTTCGCGTATTCCGGTTGCATCGGCACATCCGAATTGGGATCGGATACCTTGGCGTCGACGCGCGCCAGGCCGTCGAGCATTTCCTTGGTGCGTCGCATGATCCAGACGGGCTTCGAGCGCCATTCCACGGTCATGGTCTGACCCGGCTCCAGAGCGCTGATGTCGGCTATGACCGGTGCCCCGCCCGCCTTGGCGCGCTCCGAAGGCAGCCAGCTCGCGGCAAACGGCACCGCCGCGGCTACGCCCGCGACGCCGCCCGCGGCGCCGCAGGCAATCACCAGATTGCGCCGGCTCTTGTTTACTTGCTTATCGTCGCTCATCGAAGATTCCTCGAGATCCCAGATTTTGCTGCAGGTAAAAGCACGCGATTATACCTGAAAGCGCTGGCTGAATTAAAGTTTTTCGTCCTAAGCGATTGAAATAAAGGAAAAAAACAGGCTCGTCCGGCCGTCGGTTCAAACCGGGTTGGCGATGTCTATGAACCGGTGCTGCAGGCCGAAGCGCGTCGCCAGATGCTCGCCCAAAGCCTGCACCCCGTATTTCTCGGTGGCGTGATGCCCTGCGGCGATGAATGCCACCCCCGACTCCCGTGCCAGATGCACCTGCTGCTCGGAGATCTCCCCGCTGAGGTAGGCATCCGGCCCCAGCTTGATCGCCTCTTCGAAGAATCCCTGCGCCGCACCGGTGCACCAGGCTATTTGGCGGATCTCCCGCGCGCCATCGCCGATCACCAGGGGCTCGCGGCCCAGGCGCTGCTTTACCCGCAGCGCAAATGCGTCCAGGCGCAGCGGCGCGTCCAGGACGCCGCGCAGGCCGACTTCCTGATCGGCGAAGCGCCCGGTCTGGACCAGGCCCAGCCTGGTGCCGAGCTGCGCGTTGTTGCCAAATTCGGCATGTGCGTCCAGCGGCAAGTGGTAGGCAAACAGGTTGGTCTCGCGCGCAATCAGCAGCGCGATGCGCGCGCGCCGGGTGCCGGTGAGGCAGGGGTCATCGCCTTTCCAGAAAAACCCGTGATGCACCAGTATGGCATCGGCATCGTCTGCGACCGCAGCCTGGATCAGGGCCAGGCTCGCGGTCACCCCGCTTACGATGCGGCGGATTTCACCGCGCCCTTCCACCTGCAGGCCATTTGGGCAATAATCCCGAAATCGGGAGACCTCCAACAGGCCGTCCAGGTAACGGTTGAGTTCCTCGCGCTGCATTGCGGTTTCCATCGCATAAGCCAAAAGGAATTGTACCCGCACACCTGCCGGCGCAACATCTGCCCTGGGGAGCGAGGCCGTTTCAGAATTGCCGAAACGGCTTTCGCCCTGGGGGAGTATTGGCGGCCGGCGAAGGGGTGAGGCCGTTCCGTTCCCGCCTGTATCCTCTCATTTTCAACTGACCGCAAGGACACGCACGCGATGTACCGACTCTGGCTGACCTTCGCGCAAACGGCCACCGTCTGCCTCGCCATCCTGTTTGTCGTTGCCACGCTCAAACCCGAATGGCTGCCCGGCAAGCCCGCCGTTCCGGTCGAAGTCAACCAGGCGGCGCCGGCCGAGTCGGCCGGCGTCCGCGGCCGGACCGCCTCCTACAGCGATGCGGTGCGCAAGGCCGCGCCGGCCGTGGTGAGCATTTTCACCAGCAAGGAGGTGAAGAGGCCGCGCAACCCGTTCATGAACGATCCCTTGTTCCGCCATTTCTTCGGCGAGCGCTTCGAGGACGAAGCGCAACGGGCGTTCGGCCTGGGCTCGGGCGTGATCATCAGCCCCCGAGGCTACATTCTGACCAACCAGCACGTGGTCGAGGCCGCGGACGAAATCGAGGTGGCGCTCTCCGACGGCAAGAAGCTTGCCGCCAAGGTGGTGGGCAACGACCCTGAAACCGATCTCGCCGTATTGCATGTGGACGCGCAGAACCTGCCGGCCATCACCCTGGGCCAGGCGGAGAATCTGAAGGTCGGCGACGTGGTGCTGGCCATAGGCAATCCGCTGTTGGGCGGCCAGACGGTGACCATG
>JAJZUN010000122.1 GCA_021848555.1 Pseudomonadota bacterium
GCGCCGCGCGCGCCGAGGAAATCGCGACGCTGCGCCTGGGGCTGGATCTCGGCGCGACGCTGATCGACACGGCCGAAATGTACGGCGACGGGCGTGCCGAGGAACTCATCGCCGAGGCGATCGCGGGGCGGCGCGACGAAGTGTTCCTGGTGAGCAAGGTCTATCCGCACAATGCCTCGGCCCAGGGCGCGATCGCCGCCTGCGAGCGCAGCCTGAAGCGCCTGAACACCGACCGCATCGACCTGTATCTGCTGCACTGGCGCGGCGCCGTGCCGCTGGCCGAAACGCTGCAGGCCTTCATGCGCCTCAAGCAGGCGGGCAAGATCCGCCATTACGGCGTCAGCAATCTCGACCTTGCCGACATGCAGGAACTATGGCGTCTGCCCGGGGGCGAAACCGTCGCCAGCAACCAGCTGCTCTACAACCTCGGGCGGCGCGGCATAGAGTGGGATTTGCTGCCCTGGCTGCGCCAGCGGCGCGTGCCGATCATGGCCTATTCGCCGCTGGAGCAGGCGCGGCTCATGCAGGATCGCAGACTCGCCGGATTTGCCCAGCGCCAGGGCATGACGCCGGCGCAGGCCGCGCTCGCCTGGCTGCTCGCGCGCGAGGACGTGATCGTGATCCCGAAGACCGGCAGCCGCGCGCGGCTCAAAGAAAATCTGGGCACGCTGGCCCAGGTGCTGACGCCGGCGCAACTGGCCGAGCTCGATCGGCTGTTTCCGCCGCCCGCGGCGGCAAGCCCGCTGCAAATGCTCTGATCCGGCGCACGCGGCGCGCGGCCGTCCGCGCCGAAAGGGTAGAATTCGGATCGCGCATTGCGCCAACCAACGTTTTGCCGAGGTCGCGTGAAAGTCACCATTATTCCGGTCACCCCGTTTCAGCAGAACTGCTCGCTGCTGGTGTGCGAGCAAACCAGGAAAGCCGCGGTGGTCGATCCGGGCGGCGATCTGGAACTCATACTCGAGGCAGTGAAGGAGCAGGGCGCCGAGCTGGAAAAGATCCTGCTCACGCACGGGCATATCGACCACTGCGGCGGGACGGCGCAGCTGTCCGCAGAACTGGGCCTGCCGGTCGAAGGTCCGCATATCGAGGACCGTTTCCTCATCGACGATCTGCCGCAGCAGAGCCTGCGTTTCGGTTTTCCGCAGCTGCGCGCGTTCACGCCGGCGCGCTGGCTCGCCGGCGGCGACCGCGTGCGCTTCGGCGCCGTGGAGCTCGAGGTGCGCCACTGCCCGGGGCACACGCCCGGGCACGTGATCTTTTTCAGCGCGGAATACCGCCTCGCGCTGGTGGGCGATGTGCTGTTCGCCGGCTCCATCGGGCGCACCGATTTTCCGCGCGGCGATCACGCCAGCCTGATCCGCTCCATCCGCGAGCAGCTGTGGCCGCTCGGCAACGACGTCACCTTCATCCCGGGACACGGGCCGACTTCGACGTTCGGCGAAGAGCGCGACCGCAACCCCTTCGTGGCCGATCGCGTGCTGGCGCGCGCCTGAGCGGCGATCCACCAGCGCGCCATTCGCCTGTGCGCTAGCCGAGCTTCGATCATGAGCGAAAAAAGCGACCTCGATTCCGAACTGCGCGAAGACGTGCGCCTGCTGGGGCGGCTGCTCGGCCGGGTGTTGCAGGAGCGCACCGGCGAGGCCGGCTATGCGCTGATCGAGAACGTGCGCCAGACCGCGGTGCGCTTTCGCCGTGCACAGGCGAACGAGGCCGGCGCCGTGCGCACCGAACTGGCCGGAATCCTCGACGGCCTCACGCGGCGGCAGAGCCTGGACGTGGTGCGCGCATTCAGCTACTTCCTGCATCTGCTCAACATCGCCGAAGACCGTCATCAGAAAAGAAAGCGCCGCGCTCAGGCGCGCGAAGGGTTGCCGCCGCGCGAAGGCAGCCTGGCGCGGGCTCTGGCGCAGCTGAAGGCGGCCGGCGTGGACGCCGCCGCGCTCGGAACCTGGTTCGAGGGCGCGCTGGTGAGCCCGGTGCTGACTGCGCATCCGACCGAGGTCAAGCGCAAGAGCACGCTCGACTGCGAGCGCGAAATTGCACGCCTGCTCGATCGGCGCGATCGCGAGCAGCTGCTGCCAGTCGAGCAGACCGAACTCGCGCACCAGCTCTATGTCGGCATCCTGACGCTGTGGCAGACGGCGATGCTGCGCCTGACCAAGCTGCGCGTCGTGGATGAGATCGACAACGCGCTCGCCTATTACCGCGATACCTTCCTCGAGCAGATCCCGCGGCTGTACGCGGACATGGAGCACACCCTGACGCGGCATACCGGCACGGCGCTGCGCCTGCCCGCGCTGCTGCGCATGGGTTCGTGGATAGGCGGGGATCGCGACGGCAATCCCAACGTCGACGCCGCGGTGCTGCGCGCGGCGATCGAGCGCCAGGCGCGGCTCGCGTTTGCGCATTATCTGGAGCAGATCCACCTGCTCGGCGGCGAGCTCCCGATCGCGGCGCGCCTGGTGAACGTCACGCCCGAATTGCTGGCGCTGGCCGATGCTTCGGGCGACGATTCGCCGTTCCGCCGCGACGAACCCTATCGCCGTGCGCTCGTCGGCATCTACGCGCGCCTGGCGGCGAGCGCACGCGCACTGTGCGGCTACGCGCCGCCGCGCGAGCCGCATGCGGCGGGCGCGCCCTACCGCGCCAGCATGGAGCTGCACGCGGACTTGGACCTCATCGCGCGCTCGCTCGCCAACCACGGTTCGGCGGCGCTGGCGGAGCGCCGGCTGCGCCCCCTGATGCGCGCGGTCGAGGTGTTCGGTTTTCATCTGGCTGTGCTCGACTTGCGCCAGAACTCGGCCGTGCACGAACGCGTGGTGGCCGAACTGCTGCGCACGGCCGGCGTGCACGGCGATTACGCCGCGCTCGCCGAACGCGAGCGTGTCGACCTGCTCACGCGCGAGCTCGCCGGTCCCAGGCTGCTGTATTCTCGCCATCTGCAGTACAGCGCGACGGCGCAGGGCGAGCTCGAGATTCTGCAGGCAGCGGCGGAGGTCCAGGCACGCTTCGGTGCCGAAGCGATCCAGAACTACGTCATATCCAATTGCGCTTCGCTGAGCGATCTGCTCGAAGTGGGCCTGCTGCTGAAGGAAGTCGGACTGCTGTTACCGGGCAAGCCCGCACGCCTCGCGCTCAACATCGTGCCGCTGTTCGAGACCATCGCCGACCTCGGCCGCTGCGCCGAGGTCATGGCGCGGGCGTTTGCGCACGGGGATTACGGGCCGTGGCTGGATGCACGCGATCGCGTGCAGGAAATCATGCTCGGCTATTCCGACAGCAACAAGGATGGCGGCTATGTCAGCGCGAACTGGGCGCTGTATCAGGCCGAAGCGAGTCTGGTCGAAGTGTTCCGCGAGCACGGCGTGCGCCTGCGCCTGTTCCATGGGCGCGGCGGCTCGGTCGGCCGCGGCGGCGGGCCCGCCTACGAGGCCATCCTGGCGCAGCCGCCGGGCAGCGTGGACGGAATGCTGCGCCTGACCGAGCAGGGCGAAACCATCGCGAGCAAGTACGCCGATGCGCTGCTTGGTCGTGAAAATCTCGAGACCCTGGTCGCGGCCACGCTGGAGGCGAGTCTGCTGCATGGGCAACGCGCCGACCCGGCGGGGCTGGGCTGGGCGGAAGTCATGGATGCGCTCAGCGCGCATGCCTACCGCGCCTATCGCCGGCTGGTCTACGACACGCCCGGTTTCGTCGAGTATTTCCGCATGACCACGCCGATCGCCGAGATTGCCGATCTCAATATCGGCAGCCGGCCGGCCGCGCGCAAGGCCTCCTGGCGCATCGAGGACCTGCGTGCGATCCCCTGGGTGTTCAGCTGGGCGCAGTGCCGCGTGCTGCTGCCCGGCTGGTATGGATTCGGCAGCGCGGTCGAGGCCTGGCTGGCCGAGCATGCGCAAGGCATGGACACGCTGCAGCAGATGTACCGCGGCTGGCCGTTTTTCCGCAGCGTCGTATCCAATATGGACATGGTGCTCGCCAAGACCGATCTGTCGATCGCCGCGCGCTACGCCGAACTGCTGCCGGATGCGGCGCTGCGCGAGCGCGTGCTGGCGCAGATCGGCGCAGAGTTAAACAATTGCGTGCGCTATCTGCTGCAGATCACCGGGCAGCCGGCGCTGCTCGCCGACAATCCGGAGCTCGCGCAAAGCATCCGCAACCGCATACCCTATCTCGATCCGCTGAACCATTTGCAGATCGAGCTGCTGCGGCGCTATCGCGCCGGCGACAGCGACGAGCAAACGCGGCGCGGCATACACCTCTCCATCAACGGGCTCACCGCGGGCCTGCGCAACAGCGGCTAGCAGGTTGCTGGCGAACCAATTCCGCCGATTCTGTCCAATACTAGGTTATCCCGGCTTTACGCAGGCGCTGTTTTGTGGAAGTATGTGCGCGCAATCCACAGGCGCCCCGGCTCGCAAGAGGGCGGAAGTGGCGGGCGGATTCCGGCAAAGACCGGGACCGCAGGGACAAGTTCGATCCAGGGCTAGGCCGCGGCGAACGCTTGTCCACATTAGGAGGTTGGATGCTTCAGACCCAAGCGACAGGCGAGGATCGCCTGCTGGCTGTAGACGGCGTGTCGGTGCATTTCGGCGGTATTGTCGCGCTCGACGGCAGTTGCTTCGATATCGCGCCGGGACAGATCGCCGGATTGATCGGGCCCAACGGCGCCGGCAAGACCACGCTGTTCAATTGCCTGTCGCGACTCTATCGCTGGCAGGGCGGCCGCATCGTGTTCGACGGCCAGTCGCTGCTCGATATCCCGCGCCACCGCATCGCTGCCGTCGGCATCGGCCGCACGTTCCAGAACCTCGCGCTGTTTCGCAGCATGAGCGTGCGCGACAATGTCATGCTCGGCCGGCATTGCCGCACGCGCAGCGGATTTCTATCCAACGCGCTGCGCCTGCCGCGCGTGGTGCGCGAGGAGCGCGCCTCGGCGGAGCAGGCGGCGCAACTGGTCGCGTTCCTCGGTCTCGAGGCGGATGCGGACAAGCGCGTGTCCGACCTTCCTTTCGGCACGCAGAAGCGGGTCGAGCTCGCGCGCGCGCTCGCGAGCGAACCCCGGCTGCTGCTGCTGGACGAACCGGCCTGCGGCCTCAATCACGAGGAAGTCCACGCCCTGGGCAAACTGATCCACGACATCCGCGAGCGGCTGGGCATCACCGTGCTGCTGGTGGAGCACCACATGAGTCTGGTGATGGGCGTGTCGGACAAGGTGGTTGCGCTCAATTTCGGGCGCAAGATCGCCGAGGGCACGCCGGCCGAGGTGCAGCAGCATCCCGAGGTGGTGCAGGCCTATCTGGGGAACGGCGACTGATGGCTGCGCTGCTCGAGGTTTCCAAGCTGCACGCCGCCTACGGCCCGACGCGCGTGCTGCACGGCATCGACTTTGCGCTGGAGGAGGGTTCGATCACGGCGGTGCTCGGCGCCAACGGCGCGGGCAAGACGACCACGCTGCGCGCGCTGTGCAACATGGTGCAGACCTCGGGCGAAATCTGCTTCGGCGGCGTGCGCATCGACGGCAAGGCGACCGAGGACATCGTGCGCCTGGGCATGGCCCACGTGCCCGACGGCCGCGGCACGTTCGTCCACCTCACCACCGAGGAGAACCTGCGCCTGGGCGCCTATGTGCGCCACGACAAGCGCGAGGTGGAGCGGGACTTCGAGCGCATTTACGGCTATTTCCCGCGGCTGAAGGAGCGCCGCCACCAGCAGGCGGGCACGCTCTCCGGCGGCGAGCAGCAGATGCTGGCGGTATCGCGCGCCCTGATGCTGCGGCCGCGCCTGCTGCTGCTGGACGAACCGTCCTTCGGACTGGCGCCGCTGGTCGTACGCGAGATCTTCGCCATCATGCGCACGATCAACCAGAGCGAGAAGGTCAGCATCCTGCTGGTGGAGCAGAACGCGGCGATGGCCCTGGATCTGGCGGATCACGCCTACCTGATCGAGACCGGCCGCGTGGTGCTGTCGGGCAGCGCGAACGAAATCAAGCAGAACGACGCCGTGCGGCGCTCGTATCTGGGTTACTAGGGCGGCGATACTCCATGGATGCTTTTCTCAATCAGGTATTTGCCGGTCTCGCCACCGGCGGCATTTACGCCAGCGTCGCGCTGGCGCTGGTGATGATCTACCAGGCGACGCATCAGGTGAATTTCGCGCAGGGCGAGATCGCGATGTTCTCGACTTACATCGCCTGGACCATGATCGACGCCGGCATGCCCTACTGGCCGGCGTTCTTTCTCACGATCGTGATCGCGTTCGTCCTCGGCGTGCTGATCGAGCGCATTATCGTGCGCCCGGTGGAACAGGCGCCGGTGCTGTCCGTGGTGGTCGTGTTCATCGGGCTGCTGGTGATATTCAACAGCCTGGCCGGCTGGATCTACACCTATACCATCAAGGTGTTCCCGAGCCCGTTTCCGAAAGAGCCGGTGCATTTCGGCGATCACTTCTTTTCCGCGCACCAGCTCGGCGCGGTCGGCGTCACGCTGGTGGTGCTCGCGCTGCTGTACGCGTTTTTCCGCTATACGCCGCTGGGACTGGCGATGCGCGCCGCGGCGCAGAACCCGGCGTCCAGCCGCCTGGTCGGGATACGCGTGGGCTGGATGCTGGCGCTGGGCTGGGGCCTCGCCGCGGCGATAGGCGCGGTCGCCGGCATGATGGTGGCGCCGACGGTGTATCTCGACCCGAACATGATGTCCGGCATCCTGCTGTATGCGTTCGCGGCGGCGCTGGTGGGCGGCATCGACAACCCCGGCGGCGCCGTGCTCGGCGGCTTCATCGTCGGCGTGCTGGAAAACCTGCTCGGCGCCTATGTGATCGGCAACGAGCTCAAGCTCGCGTTCGCGCTGGTGCTGATCGTGGGCGTGCTGGTGGTGCGCCCCTCGGGCCTGTTCGGCAGAGTTCACGTAACCAGGGTATGAACGCATGACGCCTGCATTGTCCATGACCGCTACTTCCGCCGTGCCGCGCAAGCCCCGGCTCATCGCGCTGGCCGTACTGCTGCTGGCGATTTGTGCGCTGCCGTTCCTGGTGACCAACTACCACACGTTCCAGCTGACCATGGTGCTGGTGTACGCGATCGCGCTGCTCGGGCTCAATATCCTGACCGGCTACAACGGGCAGATATCGCTCGGCCATGGCGCGTTTTACGCGATCGGCGCCTATGTCGCCGCGATCCTGATGGACAAGTGGGGCGTGCCTTATTGGGCGACCGTGCCGGTGGCCGGCCTGGTCTGCCTCGCGGCCGGATTCCTGTTCGGCCTGCCGGCTCTGCGCCTGGAGGGGCTGTATCTCGCCCTGGCCACATTCGCCCTTGGCGTATCGATGCCGCAACTGCTCAAGTACAAGCACCTGGAATACTGGACCGGCTGGGTGCAGGGCATCGTCATCATGAAGCCGGACCCGCCCTTCGGCTTGCCGATCAACCAGGACCAGTGGCTGTACTATTTCACGCTCGCG
>JAJZUN010000123.1 GCA_021848555.1 Pseudomonadota bacterium
CGCCATCGACACGCAGTCCCCCGACGAAGGTGACGTTGCCTTCGATGGTGGTGCCGGCGCCAATCAGGCTGTCGATGCGGCTCTGCGGCTTGCTCGCTTTTTTGCGGAACATGGACTACCCCCTTAAAGGTTCTGACTAAGCGAGGGACTGCACCTCCTCGCCCTCCCTGCAGCAAAGGCTGTCGCTAGGCTCCCTTGCCGCTACTAGGACAGATTGAAGCTCTGCGTCGCGCGCACCTGGGTGGAACCGGATTCGAAAATCCGCACGCGCACCATTTTCACGCGCGCGTCCCGCGCCACGCGGAACGTGCCCTCGACCCGCTGGAAGTACTTGAAACTGATCCTATAAGCCTGGGCGGCCCCGTCTTCGGGGAGGGTGATAATAGCATCTTTGTCCCCGTCCTGCAGCGTCACCAGCAGCTGCAAACTGCCCTGGAAAGGCTTGTCGCGCCGGCCGCCCTGCAGCAGCAACAGCCGGTAGCGAAACTCGCCCGGCAGCGCGCCCGGGTCCACGCGGAAGCGGTTGATCAACAGCGTGTTGTCCCGCTGCTCGCTCGGGATCAGGTTCTCGAAAAACGCCAGATCCTCCTTCAGCCCGGCGTTCTCGTCTTCCAGCGCCTTCACCTGCCTCCCCAACTGGGTCTGGGCGGTGCGCTCGATCTGCAGCTTGCTTTCGCTGGCGTTGACGCTGGCGCGCAACTCCGCGGTTTCCTTGGACAGCTTGCCGACGCTCTCGCGCAACTGCGACAATTCCTGATCGGCTTCGCTGCGGTCGAACCCGGCGAAGCGCCGCCCGGCATCGTAAATCCAGGCCGCCAGGGCAAAGGAGCAGGACAGCACCACGACCAGTCCGAGCATGCGCCAGTACCACGCGACATGGGTCTGCACCGTCATGCGCGGCGCCGATATGCCGAAGCGCTGGCGGATTCGTCTCAGCAGGTTCGGCGGCATTGCAGGGCCTACGGAAGGACCGGCACCTGGCGCAGGCCCAGCGACTCGTCCAAACCGAACATCAGGTTCATGTTCTGCACCGCCTGTCCCGAGGCGCCCTTGACCAGGTTATCGATGACCGACAGCACCACCAGGGTGTCGCCCCCCTGGGGCCGGTGCACCGCGATGCGGCAGGTGTTCGCGGCGCGCACCGAACGCGTGTCCGGATGACTGCCCGGCGGCAGCACGTCGACAAAAGGCTCGCCTGCGTAACGCTCCTGGTACAGGGCCTGGAAGTCGAGTTCGCGCGTGATGCGCGCGTACAGCGTGGCGTGGATGCCGCGTATCATCGGCGTCAGGTGCGGCACGAAAGTCATTCCGATCTCGCTGCCGATGATGTTCGCCAGGCATTGGACGATCTCGACGCCGTGGCGATGGCCCGGCACGCCGTAGGCCTTGAAATTGTCCGAGGCCTCGGAGAACAGGATGTGCGTCTCCGCCTTGCGTCCTGCGCCGCTGACGCCGGACTTGGCGTCGGCAATCAGGTGCCCGGCGTCGACCGCGCGCGCCTCGAGCAGGGGCAGCAAGCCGAGTTGCACCGCGGTCGGATAGCAGCCCGGGTTGGCGACGATGCGCGCCTTGCGCACCGCTTCGCGGTTGACCTCGGGCAGGCCGTAGACCGACTCGGGTATCAGCTCGGGGCAGGCATGCTTCACCTTGTACCATTTTTCCCATTCCGCGACGTTCTGGATGCGGAAATCGGCTGAAATATCGATCAGGCGCACCCCGGCGCCGACCAGCCGCCGCGCGTCATTCATGGCCACGCCGTGGGGCGTCGCGAAAAACACGACGTCGCACTGCTCCAGCGCAGCCTCTGCCGGATCGGAGAAAGCCAGATCGACGTGGCCGCGCAGGCTGGGAAACAGCTCGCTCACCACCATGCCCGCTTCCTTGCGCGAGGTAATTGCGCGCAAATCGGCCTGCGGATGCTGCGCCAGTATCCGCAGCAGTTCAACGCCGGTGTATCCCGTGCCCCCGACCACGCCTATCTTGATCATGTACAACTCCGTAAATGCCGCCAACTCAGTCTAACAGCCGACGAACGCGCACCAAAAAGACAAAAGCCGCCTCGAAGGGCGGCTTTGTCGTGTTTCCCGGGGCAGGTGTTACCGCTTGGAGAACTGCTTTGCACGCCGCGCCTTGTGCAAGCCCACTTTCTTGCGCTCGACTTCGCGCGCATCGCGCGTCACCAGTCCGGCCTTGGACAGCGCCGGTTTGAGTGCGGGATCATACTCGATCAAAGCACGGGTAAGGCCGTGGCGCACCGCGCCGGCCTGGCCGGATTCGCCGCCGCCGTCCACGTTCACCTTGATGTCGAAGGTATTCAGGTGATCGGTCAGCACCAGCGGCTGGCGCACCACCATGCGACCGGTCTCACGGGCGAAATAGTCGTCCAGGGACTTGTCGTTGACGACAAACTTGCCTTTGCCGGGCTTGATGAACACGCGCGCCACCGAAGTCTTGCGGCGGCCGGTGCCGTAGTTGTAATTGGTCTCAGGCATTGCCATTGATTAAATCTCCAGCGCTTTGGGTTGCTGTGCGACGTGCGGATGCTCGCCGTCGGCGTACACCTTCAGTTTCTTGAACATGGCGTAGCCCAACGGTCCCTTGGGCAACATGCCCTTGACCGCTTTTTCCAGCGCCCGCCCCGGGAAACGCGCCTGCATCTTGCCGAAACTGGTTTGGGAAATCCCGCCCGGATAGCCGCTGTGGCGGTAATAAGTCTTGTCCGAGTCCTTGGCGCCGGTCACCCGCAGTTTGGCCGCATTGACGACCACGATGAAATCACCGGTATCAACGTGCGGCGTGTAGATGGTCTTGTGCTTGCCGCGCAGGCGCCGGGCGACCTCGACAGCGACGCGTCCGAGCACCTTGTCGGCGGCGTCGATAAGGAACCAGTCGCGTTTCACTTCATGCGGCTTGGCGGAAAAAGTTTTCATGGGCTTGAACGGCTTCGCGGAAAAGGGCGTGATTGTATGCCAGAGGCGGCCCGGTGTCAAACGAAACGCCACTTTCGATACGCGGAACCGCCGGGCTAGAATGCGCGCTCATTCGCCGGACGACCGCACCGGATCCGGCGCGGTTTTGATGTCTACGCTCAGGAAAATCGATCATGGAATGCAAAGTGAAATGGATAGACGGCGTGAGCTTCGTCGCCGAAACGGGCAGCGGCCACGCGCTGGTGATGGACGGCGCGCCCGAAGGCGGGGGGCGCAACCTCGGCCCGCGCCCCATGGAAATGGTGTTGCTGGGCACCGGCGGATGCAGCGCCTACGATGTGGTCGTGATCCTGAAAAAAAGCGGACAGGAGATCAGCGGCTGCAGCGTCGAACTGAAGGCGGAGCGCGCCGACTCCGACCCCAGGGTATTCACCCGCATCCACATGCATTTCGTATTGCGCGGCCGGAATCTGAAGACCTCGATGGTGGAATCGGCGATCAAGCTTTCGCACCAGAAATACTGTTCCGCTTCGATCATGCTGGGCAAGACCGCCCAGATCACGCACGACTACGAGATCGTGGCCGAGCCGGCGTGACCGCTCAGACCCAGTAGGAAACCCGGGTCATCGCACGCGCCGACAAGCGCATCGCGCGCTTCACCGGTTCAGGGAGTTCCGCCGCGCCCAGGCCGTAGGCGGTGCGCGCATGGGCGCTTTCGTCCTGTTTCATTTGCACCACGATGGCACGGGTTTTCGCGTCCTGCGGCGCAAGGCGCTCCAGATGCCCCTCCAGATGCGCCTCGACCTGGCGTTCGGTCTCGGCCAGAAAGCCCAGGTTCCAGCGTGTGCCGAATCTGCCGGCGGCATAGCCCAGGGCCAGCGACCCCGCATACCAAAACGGATTGAGCAGGCTCAAGCGTCCGCCCAGTTCGGTCACGCGCTGCTCGGTCCATGCCAGGTGCTCGGTTTCCTCGCTCGCCGCCTGTTCCAGCGCCCGCGTCACCGCCGCGTCGTCGCAAGACAGCGCCTGCCCTTGATACAGGGCCTGTGCGCAGACCTCGCCGCAGTGATTCACCCGCATCAGCGCCGCCGCATGGCGCCTTTCGGCATCGGAGAGTTCCGCCTCGGGCAGCGTCGCGCCAGGCAGGGGACGCGCCGATGCCGGCTTCGCCGCCAGCGTGCGCAGCGCCTTGTCGAATTCAATGATCAGTTTGTCGAGGCTGGTGAACATGGCGGATTCTATTGTAGCGGATGGATGACCGCAGCTTGACGGGCTTATTATCCGCTCTGCAATCAAATGAGTACTAATGATGGGTCATCTATCGCATTGCGCACTGCGAGCCACAAGGACCTTGCATGTTGTCCATAGCTAATGCACAATGTTGCTGAATATTGCCCCTTAACCGATAGAGATATTGCGCATGCAAAATATCACTCTGGAGCAGTTGCGCGCTACCGCCAGCGCGGGAGGCGTTGTCGGCGTCACCTTGAGGGGCGAAGGCAGCGGTTTCTTCCTGCAAATCGCCACCCGTAGCGGTCAAAACGCCGTTTTATCCAAGGCCCGCAGCATCCAGCCGCGACGCTTCGGCAATCCCACATCCGCGCTTCTCGTGCTGCGCGAGCTTGGCATCGCCGTTGCCCAACTCGACGCGACCCAATGGGACCCGAACCAGAAGGAGATGAGCCAGAGCCGGGAAAACCGCGCAGAAGCCATGCGCGAGGCACACAAGGCCGCCGCTTATTCAAAGTGGCTGGCCGCCGAGATTCAGGAATCCGTAGACGACCCCCGGCCAAGCATTCCGCATGATGAAGTCATGGCTGAAATGGACGCCGATATTGCCGCTTTGCCGGCTGTCAAGAGTAAGCGCGCATGAGCTACCACGCCTACAAGCTTACACATGAAACGAGAACGGCGCGTGACTGCCAAGAGCTATCGCGTTGAATGGCGTCCCATGGCCAGCGAGGATTTGCGCGGCATCGTCCGATACATCGGGAAGGACAACCCGGCGCTAGCCAAGAGTTTCGGCAAAGATCTGCGCAACAAGACCAAGCCTCTGGCACAGCATCCAGAGCTTGGCCGGCCCGGCCGTTTGCCGGGTATCCGAGAGCTTGTCGCGCACCCAAACTACATCGTCTTCTATCGTGTGCTGGCCGAGAGCCGCACCGTGCAAATTTTGCGAGTGAAACACGCGGCACAACAAATACCGTAAAGGCTTGTCCGGGCGGACTTTGCTCCGCCTGTTATGAGTCTGATTATTTTGGCGAGGCCGGCTTCGTCTTCGTGTTGGTCTCGCGACAAAACTATCTTTTTCTTCCCACGATGCCCGGCTTCCCAGCTGAAGTCCTCGGGCGCTGGGTTTCAGGTTCCGCGGCGGGCTCTTGCGATGGTTGATGCGACTGTTTGAACGCATTGAACATGAGCAACGCTTCTTCCTGGACGTTCGCCACCGCGCTCACCAAAGCGTCGACCAATCCATGCGTTACGTCTATGGGATCCCCATCGTATTCGGACCTGTTTCTCAGCTTGTGAGCCTGAGAGAGTACCGCCTTGGCCCCTGCGGCCGCGGGCAACAGCGCGTCAAGAAGTTCGTACAGGATGTATCGGTGACCCTTTTCGCCAGTCGGTCTGTATCCATGCATTTTAATGGCCGCGATGAGAAGAGCGTGCGCCGCCGAATTGGCGTTGCCGAAACGCCCCCGCAGCGTGTTGTCTTTCCTACTCGCGTCGCTTAGAAAATCTCCTGCGTCGTCGAGATGCTGCCGTATCTCTACCACAGTTGCCGCATGAGGATTAACCCGGCCGATCTTTTCGAGCCCTTGCAACTGCTCGCTCAATCGCATCTTCATCTCCAATCAGAAAAATCCGTTTCGACGAGAGCAGGCGAGAAACGAATGCATTCCCGCTGTCGAACTTCTGCCCGAATTCTTCCGGCGAGTATAGAACCGGATTGACGGGCCGGCCAACTGCGCCTTCGGCAGCGGACAGGGCGTTTACCACAACCCGATACGAAATGCTCCCTACCACGCAAACGTCCACATCGCTGCCCGCCCGCTCTTGCCCGGTTGCCACCGATCCAAAGACGAAAGCGAAATCGATACCATCGAGAGCAGAAAGAATTTCGCGCAGGATATCGGCGAGTCCTGAGGTCTTGCGCGCGATCCCCCTCAGCTCCTCGAAAATCGGACAGTCTGGATTGGCCCGCAATGACCTGCGATTCCCGTCCCTCTCTTCCAGAACGATGCCCGCAGATGACAATAGATCGATCTCCTTCCCGATCATCGTGGGAGAGGCCCCGGCGTATCTGGCAAGTTCCCTCAGATGCCAGAATTTTTCCGGACGGGAAAAGAGAGCACCAATGGCGGCTTTTTTGGTTTTTCCAAATAGGGCGTCCGCTAAAGGGACATTGCGGCTAAGTTTGGAACGCATGCCACTAATGTACCTATTTTGGCTACGATCGTCAACCAATACGATACATTAAGGGTCTAAGCGGCGAAATCTGCAGTATCCGCACGCACGCCAAGCGCTTCGGCAAAGATCTGCGCGACAAGACCCAGCCCCTGGCACCGCATCCCGACCTTGGCCGGCCCGGCCCCGTTTGCCGGCTATCCGAGAGCTTGTCGCGCACCCAAACACTACATCGTCTTCTATCGTGTCCTGGCCGAGAGCCATAGCGTGCAGATTCTGAGGGTGAAACACGCGGCGCAACAAATGCCGTAATGCTGCACCGTGATACGGCTAGACGGTGATGCGTCGTAGGAGCCATTCGCACGGAATCGCGCGGCGCGACCCGGTCAACACCACGGCCGGAAAGCCTTTCGCCGCCCGAGACACCCGTTCCTCCAGTTGACGTTGGATGTAGCGCATGGATGAGAATTGTAAACTGCTGCTTTAGAATTCTCACGCCCGAACTGAAACGGGCGCGGTGGCGATGAGGTTTTATTGAAGTGGGGTTTTCATTGTTCTGCTCATTCTGAGCTTGAATCCGCCGCTTTGGCGAGAGAGCCTCCACGCAAAGAAGCTACCGGCGAGCATCGGTAACGGCGAAATTTTGTGCGGCGTGTGGACGGCGTCAAGCAGCATAGCCGGGCATCATGATTGTCGCGCCTCGCGCTGCTGACTTGAAGCCAAACCAGCAGGTCGGTTCCAGCTTGAGCTCAACTAGGTAAACATTTTAAAAATCCACCGGTTCGCGCCTAAATCTTATGCGTTACCGCAGGTTACGGCAGGTTTGTTGCGAAAATGCAACACTTCAGCCTGTTTCCGGGCCAGATCCACAGAAAAACAGTTGCCTGTCTCCGAAATTGAGTGAGAATGCGCCCAGCAACTCCCAATTGGGGGGAGCGGGAAAGTGCGGCGGCAGTGGCCAACCACGTGGTGTCATTTCCGCCAGCTCTATTCAAACTTCAAGGAGATCACAATATGCAAAAGAAACTAATCGCCCTGGCAGTCGCCAGCCTTGTGTCCGCGCCGGTATTCGCGCAGTCGCAAGTCACGC
>JAJZUN010000124.1 GCA_021848555.1 Pseudomonadota bacterium
CGACGATCCGCCCCTGCTCCATGCGCACGATGCGGTCGGCCGCCGCCAGGCTCGCAGGCCGGTGCGTGATCAACAGCACGGTGCGGTGCTTCAGCGCAGCGCGGCAGGCGTGCAGAAATTCCGCTTCGCCCTCGGGATCGAACATCGCAGTGGCTTCGTCGAGGATCAGGATCGCCGGGTCTTTCAACAGCGCGCGGGCAAGCGCAATCCGCTGCTGCTGGCCGCCCGAGAGCCGCACGCCGCGGTCGCCGATCAGGGTGTCGTAGCCCTGCGGCAGGCGCAGGATGAAATCATGCGCCCGGGCAGCCGCGGCCGCAGCCTCGATTTCGGCCTGGCCGGGATCCAGCCGCCCGTAAGCGATGTTGTCGCGTACCGTGGCGTTGAACAACAGCACATGCTGCGGCACCACGCCGATCTGGCGGCGCAGGCTCGCCAGCGACACCGTGGCGATGTCGATGCCGTCGATCAGGATGCTCCCCGCCGACGGTTCATGCAGGCGCATCAGCAGATGGCCCAGCGTGCTTTTGCCGGCGCCGTTGGGGCCGACGATGGCGACGGTCTCCCCTGCCGCAATACGCAAATCGACGCGAGCCAGCGCCGCGGGCCGGCCGCCATAGGCGAAGCGCACGCCGCGAAATTCGATCCCGCCCTTCACCGCCGGCAGTGGAACGCCGACCTGCCCTGCCGCTTCCGGCGCTTCCGCCATCGCCTGGCGCAGCCGGGCGATGGCGCCGCGCGCCATCTGCGTCTGGCCGTAGACATCGGCGAGCCCGGCGACCGGACGCGTGAGCAGGGCCGCGTACAGCAGGAAACTCACCAGTTGCGCCGGGGCCAGCCGGCCTGCCGTCAGATCGCTGCTCGCCAGAGCCAGCACCAGCACGATGCCGACGGCGGCGATCAGCTGCGCCAGCGGCTCCAGCGCGGCATAGATCCGGCGCTGTTTTGCGTTCAGGCGAAAAATCCGGTCGATCTGCTCGCGGTAGCGCATCGATTCGCGCTGTTCGCGGGTGAAGGTCTTGATCGCGGGCAGCAGCCCTAAGTTTTCCTGGGCGATGGCGATGGCCGTCGCGTACTCCTCCTGCACCTGCGCCGCCAGCGGCCGCATGCGGCGGCCGACGATTTTCATCAGCAGATAGAACAGCGGGATCAGGACCACCGCCAGCAGCGCCAGGGTCGGCCGGATGCGAAACATGAGGATCACCGCGCCGCCCGCGGTGAACAGGAGCGGCACCAGCGCCAGCGCGGTGCCGCTGATATAGCCGGAAAGGACATAGACGTCGCTGGTGAGCAGGGCGAGCGTGTCGCCGAGGCGCCGCTCGTGATAGTAAGCCAGGGGCAAGGATTGAAGATGATCGTACAGGCCGGTCTTCAAATCCGACACCATACGGTCGGCAGCGTTTCCGAGTAGGTAGGTGTTGCCGAACTTGAGCAGCGCCTGCAGCACGAACAAGGCCAGCATGCCCGACAGGACGATGCCGATGCCGTTGTTGCCGCCATCGCCCGGCCGCAACAGGGCGTCGGTGAGCAGGCCTCCGGCCCAGGGGACGAGCAGCTCGGCACCGCTTTCGACGAGCATCAGCAGCGCGCAAAACGCCAGCGCCACGCGATGCGGCGCGGCAAAGCCGAGGAGCGCCCGAAAATCGCTCATGCTTCGGGCAGGAGCTTAGTTGGCCAGGCCATGCTGTGTAGGCGGGATTCTGCAGCGTATGCGGAAAGGCAGTTTACTGGCTTTGCGCCGGTTGATGTTGGGCCCGGGCCACCTGGCTTATACTTACGCCCGCGCCACCCGAAAACCGCAGCCGCGAACGGGAGATGGCCTGCACGCACCACCAACTTGAACGGATCTTCCCCATGAATGGCGCCGAAAGCCTAGTCCGCTCGCTGCTCGCCAGCGGCGTCGATACCTGTTTTGCCAATCCCGGCACATCGGAGATGCATTTCGTCGCCGCGCTCGACAAGGTCGACGGCATGCGCTGCATCCTCGGCCTGGCCGAAACCGTGGTGACCGGCGCGGCCGACGGCTACGCGCGCATGTCCGGCAAGCCGGCGGCGACCCTGCTGCACTGCGGGCCGGGCTTCGCCAACGGCATCGCCAACGTGCACAACGCCCGCCGTGCGCATTCGCCCATGGTCAATATCGTCGGCGACCAGGCGACTTACCACCGGCCCTACGACGCGCCGCTCACTTCCGACACCGACGGCCTGGCGCGCGTGGCTTCGCACTGGGTGCGCAGCAGCACCTCGTCAGCCAGCGTAGGCGCCGACGCCGCCGCCGCAGTCCAGGCGGCGAACTCCGCGCCCGGGCAGATCGCCACGCTGATCCTGCCGGCGGATACGGCCTGGAACGAAGGCGGCGTGGTCGCCGTGGCGCTGCCCGCGCCCGCGCGCGCCAGCGTCGCCCCGGATACCGTGCACACCATCGCACAGGTGCTGCGCAGACAAGAGCCGGCCATGCTGATTCTGTACGGGCAGGCGCTGTCCGAGGCCGGCCTTGCCGCGGCCAACCGCGTCGCCCACGCCAGCGGCGCGAAACTGCGCACGCCCACGCAGCTGTCGCGCATGGCGCGCGGGCGCGGACGCGTGCCCGTCGACCGCATTCCCTATGCGGTCGACGCCGCACTCAAGGTGCTCGCGGGGACCAAGCACGTGATCCTGGTCGGCACGAAGCCGCCCGCGGGCTTTTTCGCCTATCCGGGCAAACCCAGCCTGATGGCGCCGCCGGACTCCATCACCCACGTGCTCGCGCGGCCGGAGCAGGATGCGATCGCCGCGCTGGATATGCTGGCCGACGAGCTCGGCGCGCCGAGGCAAGTGCCGATACCGGAGGGCGAAATCAAGCCGCAACTCCTCAGCGGCAAGTTCGAGCCCGTGGCGTTCGCCACCACCCTCGCCGCGCTGCTGCCGGAGAACTGCATCGTCGCCGAGGACGGGGTCACCTCGGGCCGCGCGCTGTTCGCGCCGACGTTCAACGCCGCGCCCATGGACTGGGTGCAGAACACCGGCGGCGCCATCGGCCACGCCTTCCCCTGCGCCACCGGCGCGGCGATCGCCTGTCCCGATCGCAAGGTGGTGTGCCTGCAAGCCGACGGCGCGGGCATGTACTCGCTGCAGGCCTTGTGGACCCAGGCGCGCGAGAAGCTCGACGTGGTGAACGTGGTGTTCGCCAACCAGATCTACAAAATACTCTATGGCGAACTGGTCTCGGTGGGGGCGCAACCCGGCCGCGCCTCGAACGAACTGTTCGACCTGACGCGCCCCGCGCTCGACTGGGTGAAGCTCGCCGGCGGCATGGGCATGGAGGCCAAGCGCGTGGACACGCTCGAAGCCTTCGCCGACGTGTTCAAGTCGGCCTGCGGCCGCAAAGGGCCGTTTTTGATCGAGTTCCGGATTTAGGCAAGGCTTCTTGAATTAGGTGCCTGCTTCAGGCATTGCGCGCTGCGCGCGCCAACCGTGTCTTCTGCACGGACAAACAGCGCGTCCGTGCAGAAGACACGGTTATGGATAGCACCCAAGCCAGCATAGGGGGTTTGATCCAAGCTATTTGACTCATTTTGTCCCGAACAGCGCCCGCTCGAGTTTCGGGTGCGCGGCGAAACGCGCGAGAAACGCAGCCTCGTCGCGCCCGCCCTTGGCGCGGATCACGCGCGCGAGGGCACGCCGGTCGGCCGGGCTCCAGCGCGACACGCCCGGCAGGGCGAATACCACGACCGGACTCCAGCGCTGCCAGGCGAGGCGCTCGCCCGCGCTGAAACCGCGCAGCGACCCGAGGCCGGTGAGCCGCATCGCGTCCCGGCTGCATTGCGCCAGAACGCGCTCGCGCTCGCCGCCCGCCAGCTTCGCCAGGGCATCGGCCACGCGCAGGCCCGGCGCGGCGATCGGCGGCACGCCGGGCGCGCGCGCGCGGTCGAAATCGAACAGCATGTGCGACTCGGCCAGGTCGCGCAGCGTGGCCGCGCTCGAACGGCGGCCCGGGTTCGCGCGCATGCGCGCCAGTTCCGCGCGCAGCACCCGGCGTGCGTCCGCCGTCAGGGGCCGGAATCCCAGTTTGTAATAGAACCACCACGCGCCCGAGGCGATAGCCTCGTCATTGCCCTTGCCGAGCTGATAGGGGTCGAGGCTGAAGGACTCGGCGCCGAACACGTGGCGCACCATCGCCAGCGTGCGCGCAAAGGTATGCGCCGCCTCGCCGCCGCGAAAACTCTCGAAGATGTTGAAGGTCATCGTGGCCGAGCGGCCGATCACGAACGCCTCGCCGTAGCCTATCGGCACGCCGTTGTGCAGTATCAGATAGCCGCAGGTCGCGGGGAGCAGCTGGCGCCGCTCGGGGATGGTGCCGATCAGCACGAAGGCGAGCCCGCCGCCATCGTCCACCAGGCGCACGTCGCGCGGGTTGCCGTAGGCGAAGGCGTCCAGATCGCGCGAGCGGGTCACCATGGCGCCGCGCGCGAGCTCGATCAGCTGCCCGCCCTCGCGTGCCGACGCGAGGCGCACGCCGCGATACAGGCGACCGACCTCCTCGCGCAGATCCGGGCGCACGCGGCGCAGCGGCTCGTGCTGGTAGGCGAACGGCGCAGCGGCGTGCCAGGCGCGGCCGCGCGCGGGCGTGTCCGCACCCGGCGCGAGTTCGTAGCTCGGCTCCAGCGTGTCGTGAAAGGCTTCGCGGGTGAAGCCGTCGCCCGGCAGGGCGGCGATGCGCCGCGCGAGAAAAGCGGCATCGCCTTCGCCGCGTGCGCGCAGCCGGTCCAGCACGGCGTACGCCGGCGGATCCAACAGCTTCAGCGCCGCAGCCTCGGCCCAGGTCAGGAGCAGGGGCAGCGCCAAAGCTACTTTGTCCTCGACCTCAATCTCGCTGCGCTCGATGCGGATCTGCTGCGGCCAGCACCGCGCCAGCCAGTGCAGCGTGGACCAGAAGAATCGGTAGCGGATCACCGTGCCCGCGATCCCGGTGTCGGCGAGCGCTGCGCGCGCGCGCGCGAGGTCGGGCCGCCGCTCGAAGCGCGCGAGCATACGCTCGACCTGCGCCAGCAGCCGCGCCTCGTCCGGGTAGGCGCGCAGAAAACACAGCGCCTCGTGCAAGCGCCGTACCGCGCGCGCCGAGCGCAGATCGGCGCGCGCCAGCCGGTTGAGCAGAACCAGCTTGGCCTCGGCGCAACCGGCGCCGTATTGGTCCTTGCAGCGTTCGAGCGCGCGCAGAGCCGCTGTGGTCATCGCTATTTCCCGTCGGTGAAAGCTGAGGTTCGGCGGCCGCGGCCGAGGCGCTTCAGCGCCCTTTGAGTATGGCTTCTATCGTTTCCTGCACCGCCAGCGCCTCGGCGAAGCTGGGCAGGGTGTGCGCCCGCCCTTCTATCATCTCGGCCAGTTGATCGAGTTGTCCCAACTGGCCGGCTTGGCGGTTGCTCTGCGGCGTTCCCTCGGCAATCCAGTCGCCGGAACCGCGCCGGCGGCGCAGACCGAACCAGTCGTGTATCTCGATCGCGCCCGCGCTGCCGATCAGGGTCATGCGATTGAAATCGGGAAGCTTGCCGCCGACCTGCGCCGCTACCGTCACCGGCACGCCGCCCGCGCTCAGGCGCGCTTCGAGCGCCCGCTCGGCCGTCACGCCATCGGCGGGATAATCCGGTTTCGCCGCCTCCACTTTCGCCTGGCCCAGCGCGCGTTGCAGCACGAACACGAAATGCGACAGTACTTCGCGCGAAAAACCGCCCTCGGCGCGCTCGGCCAGCCAGCGGCCGGCGGCGGCCTGCCAGGTGCGCGGCCATTGGTCGAAGGCGAGTTCGATTTCGACCCGCTCCGGCTTGCCGATGGAGCCGTCGCCGATGGCCGCTCGCATCGCGGCCAGGCCGGGCGAAGTCGCAAGCGAGAAATTGACCGCGGACCGGAGGCGTCCGGCCTCGATTCGCGCAATCGCCCTGCGTCCTTCCGCGAAATCGACGGTGAGCGGCTTTTCGCAGAACACCGCGAGCCCGGCATCGAAGCCCTGATGGGCGTACGCAAGATGGTTGCCCGGGGGCGAGGAGATGTAGATGCAGGCGAGGCCAGGCGTGGAGATCACCTCGGCTGCGCTGGCCGCGATCCGCAAGTCCGGATGGCGCTTGCGCGCCTCGGCCACCGCCGCCGCATTCGGATCCCAGGCCACGAAAGCGCGCACCCGCGCATGCTCCGCCAGGCGCGCCAGCATCCGCTGTCCCATGACACCGAGGCTGATGACGCCGATTTGCTTGAGTTCGCTCATGGCGGGAAGCTTATCAGAATGCCGCCCCCGGTCAAGAAACCGAAGTTTCAGTGCAGGCTAATGCGCGCAGCGCGTTATGCCGGAATTAAAACGAAGTCTCAGTGTAGGCTAACGCGCGAAGCGCGCAATTCCGATAAAGTACGGTCATGGCACACACGCATCACGACCGATCGCCTGAACATCAAAAACACGACCTGGCATTTGCCGCCGGCATCGTACTCAATCTGGGGTTCGTGGCGATCGAGTCGGTGTACGGGGTGCTGGCGCATTCCATGGCGCTGCTGGCCGACGCCGGCCACAACCTGGGCGACGTGCTGGCGCTGGCGCTCGCCTGGGGTGCCAGCGTGCTCGGCCGGCGCGGACCGTCGCATCGTTTCACCTACGGGCTGGGCAGCTCGACCATACTCGCCGCGCTGCTCAACGCCATGTTCCTGATGCTGGTGGTCGGCGGCATTGCGGTCGAGGCGGTGCAGCGCCTGATGAACCCGGTTCCCGTCGCCACCGCGACGGTGATCTGGGTCGCGCTGTGCGGGATTGCGGTCAACACCGCGACGGCGCTGCTGTTCCTGCGCGGCCGCGAGCACGACCTGAACCTGCGCGGAGCGTTCCTGCACATGGCGGCCGATGCGGCGGTCTCGCTCGCGGTGGTGCTCGCCGGTGTGGGCATGCTCTATACCGGGTGGACCTGGCTCGATCCCGCGATGAGCCTCGCCGTCGCCGCGGTCATCGTCGGCACCACCTGGGGGCTGTTGCGCGATTCGGTGAATCTTTCGCTGCACGCGGTTCCGCCGCGCATCGATACCGGGGAAATCCGCGGCTACCTTACCCGCCAGGGCGGTGTCGCCGCCATCCACGACCTGCACATCTGGGCCATGAGCACGACCGAAACCGCGCTGACGGTGCACCTGGTCATGCCCGGCGGACATCCGGGCGACCCCTTCATCGCGCGGGTCGCGGACGAGCTGCACGGCCACTTCGCCATCGGGCACGCGACGATACAGATCGAGACGGGCGACGCACGCCATCCTTGCGCGCTCGAACCGGACCACGTCGTTTAAACTGAAGTTCTTGCCAGCGCGGAGCGAATGTTCCTTGTATTTCCGGTGATTAGCTCAAGAGCGGGGTTGTGTTTTCTGTCTACACGTTGATCTGTTGAATGAGATCGAGTGCGCGCTTCTGTTT
>JAJZUN010000125.1 GCA_021848555.1 Pseudomonadota bacterium
TTCCGATCTCGACGCCGGCGACATAGAAAATGTCGTTCGCTGCGCGCGCGCTAAACCACGGGGTGTACTGGCTGCCCAGGTTCACGCTGCCCCAGCTCGCGCTCGACAGACCGACCGTCGACGTACGATACCAGAAGTTGCTGTTACCGGCAGTCCCCGAACCGGCGGTGCCGACGTCGGGATAGGGCTGGCTTTCCAGCATGAAGTTGGCCTTCATGCCGTTGCCCAGATCTTCCGAGCCTTTGAAGCCCAAGCGGTTGGTGGTATTGCCGCTGGTGATCATGCGGGTCAGCGTGCCGTTCGCGTCGCTGAACTTCGAGCTCTCAACACCTACGTCAATCACGCCGTAGACGGTCACGTTCGACTGCGCAAAAACCGGTGCGGCAAAGCCGGCAGCGGCGCCTGCGACAGCCAGGGCGATGAGTTTCTTTTGCATACCTGAATCTCCTTTATAGTTTGAATAGAGCTGGCATCAATGACACCACGTGGTTGGCCACTGCTGCCGCACTTTTCCGCTCCCCCCAATTGGGAGTTGCTGGGCGCATTTTCACTCAAATCGGATACGTGGCAACCGTTTTTCTACGTATGGCACGAATAAGCAGCCGGAAATGTTGTATTTTTGCAACAAATTACTCTCGTGCTTTAAGTCTGCCCCCAACGCATCTGATTCTTCGCCGGTTTTATTGAGCATAAAACCGTCTGGCGCTAAGGCGCGATTCTGGGTTCTTCTTCGTCACATATCGATGATGGATGGCGCTGCATTCGCGCTGATCTTAGACCGTTCGATCTCTGTCAATAGCCATGGATGGACGCTGCGGCTCATCTATTTGGATGATGCCTTCCGTCACCTTAATCGCTAACATTCAGCAAATTGTGTTGTCCTCCGAGTTGGCCGAGTTATCATAAGGTCGAATGCTATCTGCCGGCGCTTGGATGAGCATGCGATTGGACGCAAAAAGAATTTCTTGATGACATTTTTTTAAGGAGGAAAACTCGTGAGAACAAAGACGATCGTTTTGCATTTGGGCACGCTAGCCAGCGCCGTGGCGCTCTTGGCAGGTTGCGGGGGTGGCGGCGGGGGTGGCGGCGACACAACTGTGCCAGTGGTTGCTACAGGCGGTGCCATCGGCGGCGTTGCGGCCAAAGGCATTCTCAAGAATGCCAAGGTGACCGCGTACTGCGGAAACAGCGAGGCGGCGGCCGACTTGTTAACCACCGGTGTTACCGACACTGCGGGCGCATACAGTCTCAAATGGACAACCGCCTGCACCAAACCACTGAAGCTTGTCGTCGCGCTGGGTACGGGGACAACAATGGCCGACGAGGCCACCGGTAAAGATGTCACCCCGCCGGCCGGATTCAAGCTGAGCGCCCTGGTCGCGGATCCATCCACGACCGCCACCAAGAACATCACGCCGTTCACCGACATGGCCGTGGCAATCGCGGGAACATCGTCAACGAAGGACGCAATCGCAAATGCGGAGTTGGCCGTCGTCAATACCGTTCTAGGCGGTGATAGGAACGCGTACGATGCCAAGCCGGTGGCGCCGACCGTCGCAGCGATGGCAACCGCGACTGTAGACGAAAAGAAACTCTCCACCTTGCTCACCGCAGTATCGGCCTTTGCCCAGGACGATGCGACCTGCAAGACGAAATCTACGGACGGTGACAAGATCAAGTGCGCGACCGACGCTTTCGCAACACAGGCCGCCGCTACCGTGACCGGAGTTTCGGACACTGGATACACGGTTGCGAAGACCGTCCCTGCCAGCACCCCCGCGACGATGCTCACCGCTACGCTGAACAAGATTACCGCTGGAACCATCACCGGGGTAACGGCGACCGATCTGTCGAAGGACGTCACGTCGGACACTTCCGGTGCGGGTACGCTGTTGACGTCGGCAGAAGACAAGGTGACGACTGCCGCAAGTGGCGGTGGAACCGTCACTGTCGCTGCGGGTTCGGCCTCCGGCATTCAGGCGGCGCGCGATCTGTTCAACAGCCTGAAGACGGACCTGGCCGCGCTGTCGAATGGCAACGGTAACGGCTTTCTGGACCAGCAACTCAGCGCTGCGAAGACCGACTGGTCGACCACCGGCCATGCCAGCGCCACGGGCTTGATCGACAATACGATCGCAATCGATTATGCGATACAAATGGCGAATGATGCCAAAACCTGGGCTGCGCCGCCATCAAGCGGCTTGGTTGCCAATGCCGCTTACCCAGTGGCCGGCCATAGCGATCTGATTCTGGTTACCGACGCAACGGGTGCCGCATACCAATTCGTTCGGCACTTCGCGACTTACGTCTTCCAAAACCAACCGCACTCCATGGCCTGTCGTGTCAACGTTAGCGAAATGTCGCTAGGCAAGGCGGGATGCTTCTATGGCTACGATAAAGCGAGCGCCGTTGACACAACGGCCGGGACTTACAACGCTTATTTCCACGCGGTCAAGGTAGCCGAGGGGACTACCAGTGGTTCCTACACCTGGCAGGACTACTTTGCATCGCGTCTATATTCGTTGGCACAACATTACAGTACGCCGGGCGGAGCGGTCTTTATTCCTTCATTTGTTGGTACTTATACGCCTCAGGGGCTGCAGTTATCGCGGTCGCAAATTAGCTATACGAATATTTCCGTCCCGCTGGCTGATCCGACCAACGGCACCGCGCTCACCGGTACGGCCATCGTGACCAAGGATGCATCCGGAAACGTGACGGCGGTAAGCCGCAAGGGAGACATCCAGCCGCTTGCTGCGGGTCAGGACAAATCGACGCTGGATACCAGCGTGGTGTTGACTTCGACCTCGACTTCACAGACCATCGACCTAGCCGGAACCGTGACCAACGTCAAGGCCGGGGCGACGACCTTGACCATGACAATCTCCAGTGGTTCGCAGCTTGTCGCTACGACCGGCACCGGCGGTCATGTCAGCTCGGCCAATCTTGTCACGCAGATCAAGACCACGGCCTTCCAGTATGACGGCACGCTCGCCATGGATACCTTCACGGCTGATAAGGCTGGCAATTACAAGCCTGCCAATTCCAGCTTCACCGGAAAAGTATCCACCCTGGCGAACGGGACGGCGACTGAGTTCCTTAGCGGCACGCTGGGCCTGAAGCTGGCCAATATGGCTGCTTACGACCCGAACGCGGCAACCAGCTCGACCAACTTCATGCAAGAAACGGCCAGCTTTACCGGTACGGTGACCAATGGCGCCACGGCCTACGTGCTGACATTCATTGCCGATGGCTCTACCTATGGCCAAGAAAGCGTCACGCTGAATTACACCCGCGCCGGTACGCAGATGGTCAGCGTCACCGGAACCAAGACTGACGCTACGAATGTGACCAAACTCACCATCAAGGGGGCCGGCGATGTCAATGCCGTAATCACCAACGGCAGCGGCGACGTCAATACCGGTACGACCAAGGTCGGATCGATTACCAACCACCCGAGCCAGGTAAGCTTCACCGACGGCACCTACCTGCTCCTCGGCGTTTGACGAGCATCGCCCGATCGCGGTTATAGACTGTTCCGATCGGGCGTTTCTTCGAATTCAACTGGCAGCTGCGGCTGCCAGTTTTTTTGGTGCGCCGACATGAAACGTTTTTCCCTGCTTCTTTGGGCCGCCCTTGGCGGACTCTCCCTGCCCGTGCTCGCAGATGAGCTTCTGTCTGCCGAGAATCCCGCCAATGCAGGAACGGCCCGCGCCGCGTATGCGCAGGGACAGGCTTTTTTTGCCAATGATATCGTTCCGCTGAGCCAGGCCAACAAGGACTGGAGCCAGGGTTATCGCCCACGCGAGGGAAAGAATCTCGCGCTGATCTCCACCCGTATCGAAGCCGGAATGCAGTGGCAAGGCTTTCGCCTGGGCTATATCAGCCGCAACGAGTGGATGGCCACGGCCAACCACGATAGCCTCGATATCGTTCGCGCTGACCGGCAGAATGCCAGCTACGACAGCGGGCGGAACTATGTACTCGACTACCGCTTGCGCGGCTTCGCCGCCGATGGCGCGCGCCTGACCAAGTCCTTTTCGAGCCAACTCGGATCAAATTGGACGCTGGCTTGGGGGGCGGCGGCCAGCGTGCTGCGCGGCCGCCGAGTCCGCAGCGAAGACATTACCGGCGGCGCAACGGTGACAGGAGGCCGGAACTTTACCGCCGATGTCGACTGGACGCGGGATTACAGCCACACCGATACCGCCGCGGAGGGCTACGCGGCGGCGTTTCTCGATGGCAACCCTACGGGGCAGGGTTATTCAGCCGATCTTGGAATAAGCCTCCGCCGGCAAGATGGCTTGCGCATTGAGTGGATAGCCACCGATGCCTTGGGGCGCATGAACTGGCGCGATATCCCGGAGAAGGCCCTGTCGGGAAGCAATCTGCCGGGAGCCGCGCTGCCGGGAGGGCACAAATGGCGGGTAGAGTTGACGCAGAGCCTGCCCGTCAAGAATGCGCTGTCGCTCACCATCCCGACCAGCGTGGGCGAAGTCGAGTTGGCGGACACCTATTTTCAAGGTGTGCATCTACCCCGCATCGGGTTGAACAAGCGTCTCAACGCCGAGTGGGCGGCGCGGCTCGACTACGATGTCCGCTTCTCTACGGTCGGACTCGGGCTTTCGTATCGCTGGTTGCAGATGAGCCTGCGCAGCGATTCATTCAGCCTTAACCAGGCCCGCGCCTTTGGTATCGGGATCGGGGCTAGGCTGGACTTCTGATTCGCGTCCGTTCCTGACATGTTCAATAAATTCACGTCAGCAATTTCACTTTCAGGCCGATCACGCGTCTGAATCCCGCATCCCCGGTAAAGAAGGATAGCTTTGGTTAAGTCCGGAGGAGCGGTTGGTATTACGGCGTTTGCTGTGCCGCGTGTTTCACCCTCAAAATCTGCACAGCGTGGTCCTCGGCCAGCACACGATAGAAAACGATGTAGTTTGAATGCGCGACAAGCTCGCGGATACCCGGCAAGCGGCCGGGCCGGCCAAGCTCGGGATGCTGTGCTAGCGGCTTGGTCTTGTCGCGCAGATCTTTGCCGAAGCTCTTGGCGCGCGCCGGGTTGTCCTTCCCGATGTATCGGACGATGGCGCGCAAGTCCTCGCGGGCCATTGGTCGCCATTCAACACGATAATTCTTGGCCGTCACGCTTCGTCTCGTTGTGGATCAGTTCGCGGGCGTGGCAGCTCATGCGCGCTTTCTCTTGACGGCCGGCAAAGCAGCAATGTCGACGTCCATCTCAGCCATGACTTCATCATGGGGAATGCTCGGCCGGGGGTCGTCAATGGATTCCTGAATCTCGGCGGCCAGCCACTTTGTATAGGCGGCGGCTTTGTGCGCCTCGCGCATGGCTTGCGCGCGGTTTTCCCGACTCTGGCTCATGTCCTTCTGGTCGGGGTTCCAGTGGGTCGCGTCGAGCTGGGCAACCGCGATGCCAAGCTCGCGCAACACGATAAGCGCGGACGTGGGATTGCCAAAGCGTCGCGGCTGGACGCTACGTGCTTTAGACAAAACGGCGTCTTGGCCGCTACGGGTGGCGATTTGCAAGAAGAAACCGCCACCCTCCCCTTTCAAGGTGACGCCGACAACGCCGCCGGCGCTGGCGGTAGCGCGCAGCTGCTCTAAGGTCATACTTTGCATGAGTAACGCCTCTATCGGTTAACTGAAAAGGTACGCCGTATTTGTACATTACCTATGGAAAACATGCAAGACACTTACAAAAATATGATAAATAATTCATCATGAATTCATTCGCTTGCAGGGCGGATACCAAGTCCGTCAAAAAAGAACGAGACGGGCATTCATCCGCTACAATGTTTCCGCCATGTTCAACAACATCGACAGACTGATCATCGAATTCGACAAAGCGCTGCGTACGCTGGCATCCGCGCCCGCGTCAGCACGACCTCTGCCTGGAGGCGCGTTGCCGGAGGCGGAACTCTCCGACGCCGAAAGGCGCCATGCGGCGTCGCTGATGCGGGTCAATCACTGCGGCGAAGTCTGCGCGCAGGCCCTGTATCAGGGGCAGGCGCTGTCTTGCGACGATGCGGCGGTGACGCGGGCGCTGGCGCAGGCGGCGCGCGAGGAAACCGAGCACCTCGCATGGACCGAGCAGCGCGTCAGCGAGTTGGGCGGGCGCCTGAGCCTGCTCAATCCGCTCTGGTATGCCGGATCGCTTGCGCTGGGTTATGCCGCAGGCAGGTTCGGCACGCGCTGGAATCTGGGTTTCCTGGCCGAGACCGAGCGCCAGGTCGAGGCGCATCTGGAGGGGCACTTGGAGCGCCTTGCGCCGCAGGACGCGAAAACCCGCGCCATCGTGGTGCAAATGAAGCAGGACGAAAGCGCGCACGCGAGAACGGCCTATGCTTTGGGTGCGGCCGAGCTGCCGGAGCCGGTGAAGCGCGCAATGCGCCTCTCGGCGCGCCTGATGACGCAGGTCTCCTACTGGGTCTGAGCCAGGGCCTGCTTTTTTGGCGCGGGAGCCGGCATTGCCTCCGCCACGCGCTTATTCCGCGACGATCTCGTAGTCATGCGTGATTTGGGCGGTCTTGCCCAGCATGATCGAGGCCGAGCAGTATTTCTGGTGTGAAAGCTTGATCGCAGACTCCACCATCGATTTCTTCAGATTCTTGCCGCGCAATACGAAGTGCATGTGGATGCCGGTGAAGATCTTGGGGTCGGTCTCGGCGCGTTCTGCTCTCAGCTCGACGCTGCAGTCGCTGACCTTTTGTCCACTTTTCTGCAGGATGACCACCACGTCGTAAGCGCTGCAGCCGCCGGTGCCGAGCAGCACCATTTCCATGGGCCGCGGGCCAAGGTTGCGCCCTCCGCCTTCGGGTGCGCCGTCCATCACCAGCGCGTGGCCGCTGCCGGTTTCGGCGACAAAGCTCACCCCGTCTATCCACTTCACTTTGCATTCCATCGCTGAGATCCCAATAGTTCGTAAAAAAGCATCAAATGCCGGGGACACACCCGCACCGCCTTCGCCGCGAAGCGCATTCGGCGATTGGTCGGCAAACGAGCGCGCATTGTAGCTGGGTCGGTGTGAGGGGCGAAATCAGGATATGGTGCGTCGCAATATAGGCTACTTGGATGCGCTATCCCCGGGGTGCCTTTGCGTACTATTTTTCAAACAAATATTGCTTATCACTTTTTATAATTATTAGATTTTCCAAATGGATAGGGATAAGGGGTTTTTTTTCACTGCTGATGGTGAAATATTTCGCAGTAGGACGAAAAAAATCTTGCGCCGCAACAATCTCGCGGTGTATAATTTTTTTAAGTTTGAGCATTGATGGCCGTATCGCTTCAGTGCTGAAGCTTGTCTCCTCCACCCTCCTCCTTTTGGTGGATTCAGCGCAACTCCTCGGAGTTGCGCTTTTTTTTGTTGTGCTAGGCATGGCGCGT
>JAJZUN010000126.1 GCA_021848555.1 Pseudomonadota bacterium
GCGAACCGCACTTCGCTCGCCGGCCTGTCGCGCGTGATCATCGCGGCAGGCCTTTGCGCGGGCATCGGCCTCGCGCTGTTTTCGCAGTCGCGCCTGCTGCCGCTGTCGCTGGCGCTGATGCTGCCCGTAGGCTTCGGCCTGTTCGCCACCGCGGTCTCGACCAACACCATCCTGCAGAGCATCGCCGACGAAGACAAACGCGGCCGCGTGGTGAGCATTTACGGCATGTGCTTCCTCGGCATGGCGCCGCTGGGCAGCTTTGCCGCCGGTTCGATCGCGAGCCGCATCGGCGCGCCCGCCACCCTGCTGATCAACGGGCTCGTCTGCACCCTCGCGGCCTGCCTGTTCGCGCTGACGATACGCTCCTGGCGCGAGGCCATACGCCCGGTGTACCAGCGCCTGGGCGTGACCGGCAAGCAGGACATGTAGCATCGACCGTCGCAGAAGCAATCGGTCTGCACGCCAATAGGGACGCCGCTTTTCAGGCATTCGCCGCTTGCGGCGGTGCTTCGTTACATTGTCAGAGCCGCTCTTTCTGCAGACTCCTGGATTCACCCGTGATTCACCCGGTGACAGGGGCGGTTCCCTCCTATATATTGCGAGAACAACTTCTACAAGCGACTTGGTGTCGCACTTGAATTGTCTGTCGGTCTGTATCCACTCCGAGGGAGATATGTCATGACCATCACTTCAGTTACCCGCTGCGCGATTCTGTCCTGCGGTCTGCTACTGGCGGTCGGCGCGGCGCAGGCGCAGACCCCGGCCGTGGTCCGGCTGCTGGTCGGTTACCCCGCCGGGGGGCCGGTCGACCAGGGCGCCCGCATGGTCGCGCCATACTTTTCCAAGGAATTGGGCACGACCGTGGTGGTGGAGAACCGGCCGGGCGCCAATGGGGGCATCGCGGGCGACGTGGTGGCCAAGGGCGCGCCTGACGGCGCCACGCTCTGGTTTGCGGCCAGCCCCACGATCACGATCAGCCCCAACGTGATGGTCAAGATGCCGTTCGATCCGGCCACGCAGCTCACGCCGCTGGCGCCGGTGGTGAGCTATTACAACGTGCTGGTGATCAACAAGGATTTGCCGTTCAAGACCATGAAGGATCTCGTCGATTTCGCCAAGGCCAATCCCGGGAAGGTCACCTATGGGTCCGCCGGTGTCGGCGGTTCGAACCATCTTTCGGGCGAACTGCTCGCCGAGCGCACCGGGGTGAAGCTGCTGCACGTCCCGTACAAGGGAAATGCGCCGGCGATGGCCGACGTGATGGGCGGGCAGATCACCATGATGTTCGACATCATCGGCACCGCCAGAGCCTACATATCTGGCGACAGGGTGCGCGCAATCGCCGTGACTTCGCCTAAACGCAATCCGTCGCTGCCCAATGTGCCGACGATGGGCGAGGTCGGCGTGAAGGATTTCGACGTCGGCGGCTGGTATGCCGTCTACGGCCCGCCCAACATGCGCCCCGCCCTCGCCGCGCGCTACAGCGCCGCTCTTGCCGGCATCCTGAAAGACCCAGAGCTGAAGGCCAAGCTAGAGGCGGTCGGGTACGAGCTGTGGACGGGCGGCCCGGACGCGGTGGAGGCGCGCGCGAGAATGGAGCGCGCTATGTGGGCGACGGTGACAAAGGATATCAAGGTCGAATGACCTTGGCTCGCACATTCTGGGCGAATGGCAACCCTGCGACTACCCTGTCGCCGCCCGTAGCATCCGAAGCCACAAGCGCACGTTGATCAGCTTCCGCCTTCGCGTGCGCGCACTCCATCCGGCGGTTTAAGAAGAAGAATTTCCGGCAGGCGCAGTTCAAGAGCAGAAGTTAGAGAGATTGAGAGCGCACACCGCTAGGTCGCGCAAAAGCGCTTGAAGCTTCCAGGCGCATGGTGGCTTGCTTCCTAGGGCGATAGACCGAGTAACGGCTAGCCGCGGTCGGTCGAGCATTTCTCCTATACGGGGTGGTTCTGACGGAAGCCGGCGGCGCAACCTTAGCACTATGGTAACTTCTGGCCCCGATTGGCACACATATTGCGTGTGTCTCGGTCATCTTCGTGGCAGGAAACAAAGCGGCGACAAAGCCGCGACGGAAGGCCGAACCTGCGCCGAACAAAGAAGAATGGTCTAGATCGGCAACGACCGCGCGTTGTCATTCGTTGCTAGTGCGAAGTACTGAATGGATTCCGGAACATGCGACCCTTGCGCCTTCGAATGACTCCTCCCCAAATGTTCGCGGGCATCAGCCTGCTGCTGATCGCGGTCGTGTTGGTAGTGAGCGACGTTACGCAGTCGACTTTTTTCCGCCAGGCAATAGTCAAACGTGAATCGGTCATTGTACGGGACATGGTTAAGGCAATCATCCATGACGAAGACCTGGATAACGAAATCACTCCGGCAGACATAAATAGCTACACAGAGGCCACCGCTAGGAAACATTTCGAGCATACCTTCAGAGTGCTGAAGGCTCTCACCGGCGTGGTACGCATCAAGGTATTCAACCCAGACAGAATGATCATATGGTCGGACGCGTCGAATCTTATCGGGTCGTATTTGACCGGTAACCCGCAGGATCTGGACCTGGCGCTGGATGGCGAGGTGCGCGCCGTGTTCGACCCTCTGGGACACGGCATTCCCATCGAAGAGCTTCCGCAATTTCCGCTGATCGAATTCTATGTGCCGTTTACTTTGAAAAACCGTGATGCCGCGAGCGGCAAGGTCAGTGGTGTGCTGGCGATTTACCGATCCGCGCAAGGGATAAATGAGACTATCCAGTACGGTCTTTATCTACTATGGTCGATCACCGGGTTGACGGGGGGGATTCTGTTTTTCGCTCTCTATAGGCTATTCCGTTCCGTGTATTACAACCAACGCGCGGCCGAGATGCAGTTTGCGAAGTTAAGTGACGAGCATGATCGGATGATGCAGGTCGAAAAACTTTCTGCCATGGGGCAAATGGTGAGCGAGATTGCGCATCAACTCAACAATCCGCTGGTCGGCGTAATCAACCTGACAGAGCTTGCGGAGCGCGAGTTAGGCACCCCGCCGCGCGTGAAGGAGTTGCTCGGAGAAGTACGCAGGGCAGGACTTCATTGCCATGGTTTCGTTCAGCGCATGTTGCTCGTCAACAAAGCCACTCGCTCCGAACCGCAACCGACCGATATGAACAGGCTGGTGCGCGATACCATCACATTCTTCCACCAGAGTCTGGGTGGGCATCCTGCGGTGATTTTTGAGGAATCGGACCAACATGCATCCATGACGGTTGACCCGGTACTCATTCGCAATGCCCTTTTCAATCTGATTCACAACGCGGCTCAAGCCGACCCCATAGGGCCGGTGGTGGTATCGCTTGCGCCCGACGAGCAGGATGGAGTGCCGGGTTGCCGGCTAACCGTGTCCGATAACGGCGCGGGTCTCACGTCTGAGGCGAAGTCCAAGCTGTTCACTCCATTTTTCACAACACGGCCCGGCGGCACAGGCCTTGGGCTCTCCATCGCCCGGCACATCGCCGTACAGCACGGCGGCAGCATCCACGCCGAGAACAAGCCCGGTGGCGGAGCGCACTTCACAATCTGGCTGCCGGAAAGAAAGGCGAACGTATGAAAACGAGGATTCTGCTTGTAGACGACGATTCCTACACGCGGCAACTCTTCAACGGTTTGCTGCGCGATAGCACAATCGAACTGCAAACCGCGGTCAACACCGCCGAGGCACGCCGGGCATTTCACTCAACCGACTTCAATCTTGTCATTCTTGATCAGCGGCTGCCGGACGGAAACGGCCTGGATCTTTTCGCTGAAATGCGTTCCGAGCGCCCGCGACAGATGGCGATCCTCATCACCGGTTTTGCCGAAGTTCGCGACGCGGTGCGCGCGGTGCGCGAAGGACTGTTCGATTACCTGACGAAACCCTTCGAAAATCTGGAAGAGTTGGATGCGGTGATCGGCAAAGCGCTGGAGATGGACCAGGCTTACCGCGAGATCATTGATTTGCGTGAGACCCTGGAAGCACGGCCGGGCCAATCGATCGTCATCAGCCGTTCCGCTGCGATGGAAAAACTGCTCTTGCAAGTACGGCAAGCGGCACCCCTGGACACCACGGCACTCATCGAGGGGGAGAGCGGCACCGGCAAAGAAGTCATTGCCAAGCAGATTCATGCGTTGAGCAAGCGCGCCAAGGGGCCACTGCTGGAACTCAACTGTGGGGCGCTGTCCGAGTCACTCCTGGAAGCCACGTTGTTCGGCTATGAAAAAGGCGCATTCACCGGCGCTGCAAAGGCGACGTCGGGTTATTTCGAGGAGGCGGACGGGGGCACGCTGTTGCTCGACGAAATCTCCGACATGAGCCCGAAGCTCCAGGCCAGTCTGCTGCGCGTGTTGCAGGAGCGCACGTTCGCCCGCCTCGGAAGCACAGAGCAACGGCCTAGCGATTTCCGCTTGATCTGTGCCACCAACAAATCGTTGGAAAGCGAAATGAAGGCGGGACGTTTCCGCTCCGATCTCTACTATCGTATCAATGTCGTAGTGATGCGCGTTCCGCCGCTGCGTGAGCGGCGTGAAGATATCATGCCACTCGCTTTGTTTTTTCTCGACCACTTCAATCGAAAATTCGGCAAGAATGCTGGCCCCTATACCGCGGAGGCCATCACCACCCTCGAAACGGCTACGTGGCCAGGCAACGTGCGCGAGTTGCAACACGCGGTGGAGCGCGCTGTAGTTGGCAATGTAGCGGGACCGGTCCATCCGGTGGATTTCGGCGCGCTGAGCGGCGGCGGTTTTCATGCGGCCGCAGCTGTTGACCGGATTGGGCCTTTCCGCGAAGCACGGGAACGCTTCGAGCGCGAGTATTTCGCAACTCTTCTTCGTTCGGCAGGTGGCAACGTGTCGGAGGCGGCCCGGCTATCAGGCATCGCCCGGCAGAATTTTTATGTTCATCTTGAAAGACTCGGGATTGTCACGAAATCGTGACACTTGTCATGGAAGCGTGACAACACTTTCCCGTTAGCACGGCGCGCGGCAGTCGCTAATCTCCTCTTTTCCTTTGCAAATCCCGTAAATATCCGGTTGGCACGGGGCTTGCGTGTAGCTACGCACGGCTCAGTTCTCGGCGTGGCGCGCAACGGGTGTGGCTTCAAGGTAAGGCTGGCCGTTTTGCGACGTTAGCGTCAGGAAACCATTATGAAATTGGGGAGAATAAAATGAAGCGTCAACGCATTGTCCGTTTCCTCGCCTTTACTGTGTGTTGTTTCGCACTAGTTGCGCCTTTGTCGCAGGCCAGCTTGGCAGCGACCGTCAAGGGTGCCGTCAGCGACGGATCGAAACAGCCGATAGCCCAGGCGGCTGTCTATCTGATTCCCGCCGCGGACGTGGCGAATCTGGGCAAGTCCGGGCCCATCAACCGAAAAATAAACAGCCCCAACGACGAACCGATGGAGGACACGCTCGCCCTCAACCGCGACAAGTACCAGAAGGGGATGACCGACGGCAAGGGTAATTTCTCCATCCCGAAAGTCGCGGACGGCAAATACTTCGTCTATGTCGAACCCTCGGACGCAGAGCACCTCCCCGGCGGAAGCCTGTCGAACAAGTCGATGAGCGCGAACGAGCTTGCGAAGTCGCCGCTCAAAATCGCCGTTTCCGGGAAGAGCCCGGCCAACGCGACTTTCGTCGGCAGTTCCAAGTGCATGGCCTGCCACAGCGACTATGCGTCGATCAAGAAGACCGCACACAAGCTGGGCATCAGCGTCGTGGGCAAACCGAGCAAGCTCCAGGACGTTTCCCGCTTTCCGGGCCTGAACGACGGCCTGAACAAGCTGATGGCCGGGACTACCTTCTATTTTTCCGGCTTTGATAAGAAGCGCGGGTTCGATAAATACCTGATCTCCGAAAAAGCGCCGGCCGACCCCATGTCGGTAAACTTCACCGCCACCTTTTTCAAGGACGCCGATGGCGCGCTCAAGTTCCGCACCAAGAACGCCAAGGACAGCGCGGACCCGGATCGGACCTACACCGTCGAGATGACCTACGGCGGCGCGGTGTACAAGCAGCGCTATCTCTATCGCGTGGGCGACTCGCTGTTTCCTTTCGTCCAGTTCAACTCCAACGGCAAGGAGGAGTACAAAGACCGGACGAGGAAAACCTGGCGCGACTACCATGGCGACTGGCTCTACAATGCGGAAGCGAACAAACTGACCGATCCGCCAAAGGCGAAGGCCTTTGAGAAGGAGTGCGCCTCCTGCCATTACACCGGCTATTCCCTCACCCCCACGGTTTCCGGTGGTTTTGTCGCCGGCGCGGTCAACGACCCGAACGGCGAAGCGGATATCGACGGCGACGGCGTCCCGAACGAGCTGAACACCGGCTGCGAAGTCTGCCACGGCCCGGGCTCCGAGCACGTGAAATCCCCCAAGGCGAGGAAGGCGGCGACCATCGTCAGTCCGACCAAGCTCGCCTCCGAGCGCGCCACTGTGATCTGCACCCAGTGCCACAGCCGGCCGCAGGGAAATCTACATAACGACCAGCCGGTGAACAAAGACAACAAGATGATGACCCCCGGCACCAGTCGCAACGACTACCTGGTGAACTACACCACGCGGGAAGACGCGGCGCAGAAGGATTTCTGGGCGGACGGAATCCATTCCAAGGCGCATCACCAGCAGGGAACCGACTTGATCAGATCGAAGCACTATTTTAACGGCACGCAAACCCTGTCCTGCTATGACTGCCATGATGCGCATGGCAAGACCGAGGTCAAGCACCAACTCAAGATGGAAGTGCGCGACGGCAAGGACTCGCTGTGCGCCTCCTGCCACAAGGCCGTGAACATCAAGACCCATACCCAGCAAAAAGTCGGGGTCGAGCACGCCATGCAAATCGCCTGCGTCGATTGCCATATGACCAGGACCATGCAAACCGGCGCCGGATTCGGCAAAGGAGCAGCCGGCAAGGACGGGCAGAACTACTGGTTGAACGACATTACTTCGCACCTTTTCGATGTCCCGCGTAAGGACAACAAGGGCGTGAAAGGAGTCGAACCCGGGAAAGCGATGCCTATCCCCTACACCATGGGGTGCGGCAACTGCCACGACGTGGAAAGCCTGGCAAAGCCATAGCGGAAAGACGCGGATCTTCTTGCGTCAAGGAAAGGCCGTCTTCGGGCGGCCTTCCAATTTATACGTTCGGGACGCGTCAATAAAGGTCTGCTGTCGGGTGTTGAACGGACGTCCCATACCGTGATTTCCTTGCCTTGTGAGCGTCTCGTGATGGCCGCTATGCAGAGGTTTACATAGCGACCCCTATGCGTAGCTGTCAACTATGCGCAGTTATGCAATTTTTGCTGAGGGAGGCGCAGGACCGGACCTTGACATA
>JAJZUN010000127.1 GCA_021848555.1 Pseudomonadota bacterium
CGCCGGCATGCGCGGCAAGCGCTTCGCCTTTGTCGAGAAAGCCACGTCGGCCGGATACCTCTTCCCGCTCGCCTATCTCCACGCTCGCGGGATCAAGGACGTCGATGCGTTTCTGGGTGCATCGTATTTCACCGGCAGCCACGATGCCGCCATCTACGAGGTGCTGCAGGGTGCGGCCAACATAGGCGCGGCGAAGGACACAATCTACGACTGGCTGCGGACCGTGGAGCCGCGGATCGACAAAGAGCTGGTAGTGCTGGCCAAGTCGGCGGAGTTCGCTTCCAACGGGCTGGGCGTGAGGAAAGACATGGACCCCTCCCTGAAGGCAAAGCTTAAATCGCTGCTGCTGCACTTGCACGAAAGTGCGGAAGGCCGGAAGGTCCTGGAATCGCTGCGCGCGAAACATTTCATCGAGACTCGCGTGGAGGACTATCAGAGCGTTTTCGACGAGGCCGGAAAAGCCGGCGTCGACATCAGGAAATACGAATATCGCAACGAATGAGACCGGGTCGGCCCTTCTGTGAGATGCGGCAGACGCGCACCCTGCTGTCAGAGCAGCAGATCGAACTCAGTCGCAGCCAGGATATTCCCGCGCAGCCACTCTTTCAGCCACAGGTCGCGCACGTCGATCGGGTTGTAGTTGTCGGTCAGGATCGCGCCGGGTAACCGGTCGGGAAGCTGCAGGGGATGGCGTAGCGCCTGCCGCGCCAGGGTCTCCGCCATCGGGTGTATCGCCATGCGTTCGAGTTCGCCGGCGTCGGGCGAGCGCTGCGCGCCGTCATAGGCGATCAGCACCAGGTTGCCGGCGGCATCGCGCCCGTTGGGGGCAAACAACGGATAAACCGCTACATTGGCGAACACCGCACGCAGCGTGTTGATCACGGCATGCGTCATGTCCGAGTGCTTTCCCAGACTGCCGATCAGATTGATCGCGACCACGCCCTGGCCGGTCAGCCGCGCTTTGGCCAGGCGCACCGCCTCCAGGCTGAGCAGGTGACCCGGCGTGGTGTCGCCGCTGAATACGTCGAGGATCAGGTAGTCGTAGCGATCAAAGTCGCGGGCGAGAAAGGCGCGCGCATCCTCGACGAACACGCGCGTGCCCGGGTCCAGGCCGAAGTATTGTTGCGCCAGCGCGACCACCTCCGGGTCGATATCGACGGCGTCGGTTGCGATGCCGCGCGCCTGGTACCAGCGCGGCACGACGCCCGTGCCGAGTCCGATCACCAGGCAGCGCCTGCCTTCGGCGTGCAGGGCCACGGGCAGCGCCTGCAGCAGGTAAGGGTATTCGTAGACCGAAAGCGCGTTTGCCAGGTCGACCCCTCCCTGTATTTGGCCGTCGATAACGAGTTCGCGCGTACGCCTGGCACCATAGCGGTATTCGACCACCTTCAGATTGCCGTAAAAGGAGTCGCGGTTGAGGAGCACGCTGGCGCGAGTGCCGCCGGCCAGGGTCACCTGCGGCAGTCTGGTCGGCGGAAGGGCTATCAGGGGCAGGAATGCGGCGAGCGCCAGCCATTTGCCGCGCCACAGCGCGAAGTAGGCCGCGCCCAGAGCGAGCAGCAAGGCGCCGGATAGCCAGAAAATCCTGTCGACGCCGAGGGTGGGAATAAGAAAGAAGCCGGTAACGATGGTGCCGACGACGCTGCCCGCAGTCGAAGCCGCATAATACGCGCCCACGGTTTTTCCGAGGTGCTGCATTTCGCGCGCCGCGAGCTTGATCACCCAGGGAGAAACGCAGCCGAGCAGAAACAGCGCCGGGCCGAACAAGAGCAGCGCGCTCGCGAGCGCGCCCCAGCGCAGCCCCAGCGGCAGCGACAGCTTGAGTACCAGCGGTTTCAGCCAGGGCACGAGCACCACCAGAGCGCCGGCCGCGATCAGGATCAGGTAAAGCGCGTCGGGGGAATCGCGGCGATCGGACCAGCGCCCGCCGATGGCATAGCCTGCCGCCAGCGCCACCAGCGTGACTGTGATGAGCGAAGTCCAGACGAACAGGCTGACCCCGAAAAACGGCCCCAGGACCCGGGAACCGAGCACCTCGATCACCATCACCAGCGCGCCGCAGAGCACGGTGGTGGCGACGAGATAATAGCCGAACCAGCGCTGGGGGCGCGTCGCGCCGCTCATTGCCGGGCCCGCTGCGTGGACGGCGCAGGCCTCACATCTTGTGGCATTGTTGGCAGCTCGCCATGCCTTTGCCGAAACGTGTCAGTTTGGCATTTACCGACCTGTGCGGTTCATGGCAGGCGGCGCAGTAGAATTTTTTCCCCGGCCGCAGCGGGTCCGCACGCGCCTTGCCGTCGTCGCCCAGGGGGTGTCCGCCGCGCGGAAAACCGGCATGGGGCTTTTTCGGAACCTCCGCATGGCAGTCCAGGCACACCTTCACGGGCTCCTTGGTCAACAGGCCCTGGTTGTCCGAGGCATGCGGGTTGTGACAGCCGAGACACATGCCGCCCGCAACCGGTGCGTGGACGACCTTGCCCTCGAACAATTTCTTTTCATGGCAATTGATGCACAGATCGGGCGGCTCGGCCGACAGCCCTTTTTCGATCTTGCCCTTCACCTTGTGCGGCAGGACGCTGGTGTCGAGGTCGGTATGGCAGCTCACGCAGCCCATCTGCACCGCAGGGTGCACTACTTTCTTGTCCACCAGCGCAGCATGGCATAGAAGACAGGGATTGTCCTGTGCCTGAGCCGGCCCCACATATGCCAGTGCGAGGACCACTGCGCCGGTCAGCCGCGCAAGCAAATTTCGTTGGGCTTTCATCCTGTTTCTCCTCTCTGAGATCCTGCGTCTACCCGCTGTGTCGATGATCAATGCGATGGCGATTCTAGCGCGCCTTCGGTTTGCCGCGCGCGGCCTGCTGCGCGAGTTCGGTTTCCCATTCCGATATCTTGCCTTCCGCTCTGCGCCGGAACGGGTCCTCTGCCTTGCTGCGGTGGACGAAGGTGCGCATCGCCTCGCGCGCGCCACGCAGATTGCCGCTTTTTTCGAGCGCGATCGCCAGCCCCCAATAGGCGTTCGCCTGATCCGGGCGCAGCGTGGTCGCGCTGTCGAAGAAATCGGCCGCCGCGGCGTAGCGCTCCAGGCCGAGCAGCGCAAACCCCATGTTGACATGGGCTTCGGGCATGTCCGGCGCGAGCTTGAGCACGCGGTGAAACGCGGTCAGTGCATGCTCGTATTGTTTCGCGTGCAGCATGACCACGCCTTGCTGGAAGCGCTGGGCGATTTCGGCTTTGCGCTGTTGATCGGCGTGCCCGCCCGGGTCGAGTTTCGGATCGGCAATCGGCGGCGGCGTAGTGAATACGCTACTGTCGCGCGGCAGCCACGCGATCGCCAGTCCGCCCAATACGACCGAGACCAGCATCAGCCCGAGCGCCTTGATGCGGTTGTCGACTCGAGCGCGCGCGCCTCGCGCCGCCGCCGCGCCGCGCAGCAGGGAGGCGAGCACCGGCAGGGCGCAGCCCAGCATGCCGATGAAAGCGATCAGTCCGCCGGCGCCGACCACGGCGAGCGTCACCAGGGTGGCCGGGTCGGCGCCGAGCAGACCGCTGCCGGGCACTTTGCGCTGCACGTTGTACAGCCCCGACCAGACCAGGCCCAGCGCCATCAGCATCAGCCCCAGGCCATAGACCGCCGGCTGCCAGCGTGCAAAGCGCGAGCTGGGCAGTTCGAACCCCAGTTGCGGCAGCAGGTGGATCGCGATGCCCATCAGCGCCAGGGCCACCGCGCCGACGGTGCCGTGGTAGTGCCCGGTGATCATCACGTTGTTGCTCGAGATCGCCGCGCCAGCGATGCAGCCGAACATGAACAGCGTCACCGACAGCATCAGGCTGGCGCGCGCCGAATCATAGACGCGGTTCTTGCGCTGGGCGCGCAGCGCGCTGGCGAGCAGATGCAGGCCGAGCCAGGCCGCCGCCGGCCAGGAGGCGAGCGCCATCAGCCCGGTATACGCGTCGCGCAGCTCGCTGCCGCCGGCCGGAAACGCGAGGTGTATGCCGGGGGCGAGCAGCACCGGTGCGGCGGTCAGCGCGAACGAGGCGAGCACCGCGCGCGGCGACACCGGCACCGGCACCTTGCCGGCGGCGGCGAGGATCAGCCAGGACACCATCATGATCAGCACGTAGCCGAACTGCATCAGATGGCCCGGCGCCCACATCAGTTTCTCGAAATAGGCTTCCCGCGCAAGCGGCTGCGGCAGCGCGAAGCGCATCCAGGCGAGCGCGGCGAGCGCCATCAGCATCGGCAGGATAGACAGCTTGATGCCCCAGTGCATGGCCGCATCGGGCGTGACGTTCAGCGCGAGCCGCGGCCAGGCGCGCGCGAGCGCCGTGACGCCGGCGAGCGCCAGCGCCAGCGCGAAAGCGCCTATCCCGGCGAGAAACACCGGGTTGTTGAGCAGGGGCACGTAATTGCTCATCAGCGCCGGGCCGTTCGAGACAAACGGCGACAGCGCCATCGCCACGGTGCCCGCAGCGGCGCAGGTGAAGGCCGCCCACGGCACGTAGGCGATGCGGGCGCTGGCGCGCACGCCGACGGCGCTCCACAGCAGCGCCGCATGCGCGAGGAACAGGATCAGCACCGCGAGGTCCACATGCAGCACCAGCGCGGTGCGGTAAAAATCCACGCCGGGCAGCAAGCGCCCGACGAACGGGGTGCGCGCGATCGACAAGGACAGCGCGAAGACGGTGGACAGAGCCAGCGAACTCACCGCCAGCGCGAGCCAGGCCGTGACCAATCGCCGCGGCTGTCCCTGCGGAATCTCCAGTTCGTAATGTCCGCTCATCGGACTACACGGCGCCCTGATGCACGGCCGTGGTAACGAAAGGCACGCCGAAGAAAGTGAAGAAAGCCAGCACGAACACCACCAGGATCAGCAGCGCCCCGGTGCGCGGCGTGGCTTTCATTGCATAGCGCCAATGCAGCGCGAACGCGAGCGTGAGCCAGGTGATGAAGGACCAGGTTTCCAGCGGATCCCAGGCCCAGTAGCGGCCCCAGGCGTCCTGCGCCCAGATCGCGCCGGTGATCAGCATCAGGGTCTCGAAAATAATCCCCAGCGCCATGAAGCGGTAGGCGAGATCATCGAGCCGCTCGTCGTTTGGCAGCCGCGTCAGGCGCAGCGTGCCTATGCCCGCGTCGCGCAGCAGGATCACTCCTGCGATGCCCACCGCCACCAGCACCGTGCCGGAAAAGAGCTTGGCGAAACCGATATGGATGAACAGCCACACCGTATGGTAGGTCGCCGGGAGATGCCCTTTGTCCGGATCGTTCATCAACATCCAGCCCAGCAGGATGAACAGGATCGGCATGACGATGGCGGCGATCGGCCGTACCGGTTTGTAGCGCCAGTAGGCGAGCGTGAACACGCATGCGAGGCTCCAGGCGTTGCTCGAGAGGAATTCGAACAGGGTGATGTAGGGGCCATGGCCGAGCCGCTCCCATCTGAGGCCGATCGAGCCGCCGTGCAGCGCCAGGGCGAGCAGCAGCAGGCCGAGCACCGTGCGCTCGGGCCGCTTGTCGAGCACCACGCCGAAAATCGCCACTGCGCCGGCGACGACGTAGGCGACCACCGCCGCCCATAACAGTTGCATCTCAAAAGCCATCAACAATCCTCGAATTTGGTCACATCAATTTTGAAATCGCTTTGAACCTTCAACCGCCGCGACGCCGGGCGCGTCAGGCGGCCATCGCCTTATACAGACCAGTTCTCCACTTTCAATGCCTTGACCCGGCGGAACTCGCGCACATTGTTCGTCACCAGAACCGCCTTGAGGCTGCGCGCGTGAGCCGCGATCAACAGGTCGTTGGCGCCTATCATTGCGCCACGGAGTTTGAGGTTTGCGCGGATGTCCGCATAGTGTTCGGCAGCCGCGGCCGACCAGTCGATGACTTCCAGATGCCGGATGAACGCATCGAATGCGGCACGCACCTGTTTTGGCCGGGCTGACAACTTGACGCCGTACAGCAATTCGGCCACGGTCACAACGGATACGGCCTGGTCCGTGATGGGTATCGAGCGAATCCGGTCCAGCAGGGCCGGATGGGAGCGCTTCATGATGTAGGAGCAGATATCGGCGTCCAGAATGTAACGCGCCATCAGAAATCCCGCTCCTGCAGCGGCAAATCCTCGACCCCGTCCATGAAATCGGCGGCAGCCACCGGGCCGTCCGCCAGGTAGGCGTCCCAGTTCGGAGGGCGCGGCGACAGCACCACCTCGTTGCCCTGTTTGCGTATGAACACCTCATCCACGCCGAACTGAAAGTCCTTGGGCAAGCGGACAGCCTGGCTGCGGTTGTTGAGGAAAATTCTGGCGGTACGGTCCATGGTGTGCTCCTGCTCAACGGGAGGCGTCAGTATACGCCCTCCGTTGTATATGTCAAAGTATATACAATGGGCGGAGGTCACCCAGCCGTCTACCCGCCTTCCAGCCACGGCCGCGAGGCGAACTTTGCCCAGAAATGCCACGCGAGGCTCATCACTGCCACGATGCACGCGGCGAGCAGCCAGGGCATGGTCCTGTCGTAGAACACCTCATAGCCCATCCATTTGCGCAGACCCTCGTACACCAGCGTGCCCCCGGCGAGTTGCACCCGTGCGCCCGGGACGAGTTCGTGCACCGCGTCGCCCGAGCGCAGGAGGATCGCGTGCCGCCGCGGAACGCGGAATTCCGAGGGCCGCGCGGGATCGAGTATCAGCTCGTCGATGCGCAGCGCGAGCGAGAGCTTGAGGCTGCTGCCCGGCGGGGTCCACTCCTGCACCTGGCGGTTCTCGTTGGCCGGATACGCCGGCAGATGCACGCCGCCGCGCACGGGCGTTCCATCTGCCGGCAGCCACAGGAATACGGGGGCGTAGCCCTTGTTGACGGTGGTGGAGAAGCGGTAGCCCTGGCGCACCAGCGGATCCATGTCGCTGACGATCGCCTCGCGCGGGGTGCCGTTGTCCTCTACCCAGCGCACCCGGTTGCGGGTCTGGCCGCGGCGGATGCCCGGGGCGTAGTCGATGGTGAAACCCAGGTTCTGGAACGACGCCCGGTCGAGCCGCCACCGATGCCAGGGACCCGCTTCGAATCCTGCCAAGCGGCCGTCGAAGATCTGCCCTTCGGCGAGTTCGAGCCCGCCCTTGAGGTAGGTGAGCCGCCCGGCGGCCACCAGCAACACGATGGCGATCAGCGCCAGATGAAACAGCAGCAAGGCGCTCTGGCGCCGGAACACGGCGTTGGTCGCGACGGCGGCGCCGAGGTTGGCGGCGAACAGCGCGAGCGGCAGCGCGAGCGGCCAGGTCATCTGCTCGCGGCTTTCGAGCGCCACCGCC
>JAJZUN010000128.1 GCA_021848555.1 Pseudomonadota bacterium
TTCCGATCTGTAAATCACCGCCTGCGTCACCGTGCCTTTGTACCTGAGGCCGACGGAGACGCAATACTGCGGGAAACCGTGTATGAAGTTGGTGGTGCCGTCCAGCGGGTCTATGATCCAGACATAGTCCGATTTGCCTTGCGCGCCCGACTCCTCTGCTAGAATCGCGTGGTCCGGAAAGGCTTTCAGCAGAATCTGGATCACCGCCTGTTCCGCCGCCTGATCGACCTCGGTGACAAAGTCGTTGTGGCGCTTGGTCGATACGGTCAGGGCGTCGATGTCTAGTGCGGCGCGGTTGATGATGGCGCCGGCGCGCCGCGCGGCTTTCACCGCGATAGTGAGCATGGGATGCATGGGATGTGGGGGTCTTTGCCTGTTTTCGCGGACTGCGCGTAAGGGTTGATTTTAATATGAGCGCCGACCTGCTGTCGCAGATTCGTATCGTGCTGTCGCATACCTCGCATCCGGGCAACATCGGCGCAGCAGCGCGCGCGATGAAAACCATGGGCATCACCGCCCTCTATCTGGTCGATCCGAAACGGCTGCCCGACGCCGAAGCCGAGGCCATGGCGAGCGGGGCGTCGGACGTGCTGCAGGGTGCGCGCGTCTGCGCCAGCCTGGCCGAGGCCCTGCAAGGCACGGTGCACGCGCTGGCGGTGAGCGCGCGCCGGCGCGAGCTCTCCTATGTGTCGGCCGATGCGCGCAGCGCGGCGCAGGAACTGGTGGCGGCGGCACGGGAAGGCGAGGTCGCCATCGTGTTCGGCACCGAAATGTCCGGCCTGACCAACGAGGAGATCCTGCAATGCCGCGCGGTGGCGCATATTCCGGCCGATCCGGGTTTTTCCTCGCTCAACCTGGCGGCGGCGGTACAGGTGCTGTGCTACGAGGCGCGTGTTGCGGCGCTGGGTGCGCAGCCGTTTCCCGCGGCCGAATCCGCGCCGGCGCGGCACGAAGACGTGGAAAATTTTTACGTCCACCTCGAGCAGAGCCTGCTCGCGAGCGGCTTTCTCGACCCTTACAACCCGAAGCGCTTGATCCCGCGCCTGCGGCGCCTGTTCGGCCGGGTCCGCCTGGAGCAGGAAGAGGTGAATATCCTGCGCGGCATGTTGAATTCATTCGATAAAAATACTTGACCAAAAAGCTAGGGATTAGTAGAATGAAATCATAATGCCGACGACGGTCGGATATTATTATTTTTATATTACAGTATGTTATAGAGAATAGTTAATAAATTGGATTAGTGTTGAATTTGAGTTCTACCTTGCAGGAGGCTGGCTAAAGCCAGGTACATCCATGTTAGACGGCATCCGCGAAGACATCGCCAGCGTATTCGATCGCGACCCCGCCGCGCGCTCGACCTGGGAGGTCATAACCTGCTATCCCGGTTTCCATGCGCTGCGCATCCACCGCATCGCGAACTGGCTGTGGCGCAGGAACCTGCCTTGGCTGGGGCGGCTGGTATCGCACATCGGGCGCTTCCTGACCGGCATCGAAATTCATCCCGGCGCGACCATAGGGCGGCGTTTTTTCATCGACCACGGGATGGGCGTGGTCATCGGCGAGACTGCCGAGATCGGTGACGATGTCACCCTTTATCATGGGGTTACCCTGGGCGGCACGTCCTGGAACAAGGGCAAGCGCCATCCAACCTTGAGGAACGGCGTCGTCATAGGCGCCGGCGCCAAGGTGCTGGGGCCGATAGTCGTCGGCGAGGGGGCGAAAATCGGCTCCAACGCCGTGGTGGTGAAAGACGTTCCGCCGGGCGCCTCTGCGGTCGGCATTCCGGCGCGCATCATCCTCGACGAGCAGGACAAGTCGCGCGAGGAGAAAGCGGCCAAACTGGGCTTTTCGGCGTACGCCCTCACGGCAAAGGCCTCGGATGATCCCCTGGCCAAGGCGCTGCAGGGCATGCTCGATCATTCCATGGAGCAGGATCATCGCCTGGAGCAGTTGCAGCGCGAAATCCAGGCGCTGAAAGGGCGTACCGAAGACGATCTCGCCGTTGCCGAGCGCTTCGATCCGGGCAGACTGCGTTCTGCCGCAGAGAAATAGTGGACTGAATCAGTCAGGTTTAGCTATACTTGACTTTCCATATCGGGTATTGAGCCGGAGACGACCATGAGACTGACGACCAAAGGCAGATTCGCTGTGACCGCCATGCTGGACTTGGCTTTGCGCCACCAGCAGGGCCCGGTGACCCTGGCGGGCATAGGCGTGCGCCAGCGCATTTCGCTGTCCTATCTGGAGCAACTGTTCGGCAAGCTGCGCCGCCAGACGCTGGTGGAAAGCGTGCGTGGTCCGGGCGGCGGTTATCGCCTGGGGCGCCCGACGGAGAAGATCTCGATCGCGGACATCATTCTGGCGGTGGACGAGCCGCTCGATACTACGCTATGCCGCGGTATGGAAAACTGCCAGGAAGACAAACGCTGCATGACCCACAATTTGTGGGCCACGCTGAACGACAAATTATACGAATATTTGAGTTCGGTAACGCTCAAAGACCTCGTCGACGAGCAACTCGCCAAAGAAGGCAATGTGGCGGTACTGGCCGACCGGCGTCCCGCGGCGGCGCGCAAGACCGTGTCCCTGAGCGCCTGAGCCAGAGCGGTGCGATAGCGCATAGAGCCAGTCTGATGAAACAGCCCATTTATCTCGACTATTCGGCGACCACGCCGGTCGATCCGCGCGTCGCGGAAAAGATGATCCCCTATCTGACCGAGAAATTCGGCAATGCGGCCAGCCGCTCGCATGCCTACGGCTGGGAGGCCGAGACGGCGGTGGAGGAGGCGCGCGCCGAGGTCGCGGCGTTGCTCAACGCCGACCCCAGGGAAATCATCTGGACCTCGGGCGCCACCGAAGGCGACAACCTCGCGATCAAGGGCGCGGCGCATTTCTATCAAGGCAAGGGCAGGCACATCGTCACCGTCAAGACCGAGCACAAGGCGGTGCTCGACGCGGTGCGCGAACTCGAGCGCGAGGGGTTCGAAGCGACTTACCTCAGTCCGGAACCGAACGGGCTGCTGGATCTGGAGAAATTGAAGGCGGCGCTGCGCCCCGATACCATCCTCGTGTCGGTGATGATGGTCAACAACGAAATCGGCGTGATCCAGGACATCGCCGCCATCGGCGAGATTTGCCGCCCCCGGGGCATCATATTTCACTGCGACGCGGTGCAGGCGGCGGGCAAGGTCGAGATCGACGTGCAGAAGCTCAAGGTCGACCTGCTGACCGTAACGGCGCACAAGGTCTACGGACCGAAGGGCATGGGCGCGCAGTACGTGCGGCGCAAACCGCGCGTGCGCATCGAGCCGCAGATTCACGGCGGCGGACACGAGCGCGGCATGCGCTCGGGCACGCTCGCCACGCACCAGATCGTCGGCATGGGCGAGGCCTTCCGCCTCGCGCGGCTGGAGATGGCCGCCGAGAACGAGCGCATACGCGGCTTGCGCGACCGCCTGTGGAAAGGCTTGAGCGAGATCGAAGAGGTACACCTCAACGGCGACCTGGAACGGCGCATCCCCGGCAATCTCAATGTCAGCTTCAACTTCGTCGAGGGTGAGTCGCTGATCATGGGCATCAAGGAGATAGCGGTATCCTCGGGCTCGGCCTGCACTTCCGCCAGTCTGGAACCGTCCTATGTGCTGCGCGCGCTGGGGCGCTCGGACGAACTGGCGCATTCCTCGATCCGCTTTACCCTCGGCCGCTACACCACCGCGGAAGAGATCGATTTCACCATTGACCTGCTTAAGCGCAAGATCGCCAAGCTGCGCGAACTGTCGCCGCTGTGGGACATGTACAAGGAAGGCGTGAACTTGAATACCGTGCAGTGGGCCGCACATTGAATGAATACGCGTTGAGGAAAGACAACATGGCGTACAGCGAAAAAGTACTGGATCACTACGAAAACCCGCGCAACGTCGGCTCGTTCGAAAAAAGCGACTCGGCCGTGGGAACCGGCATGGTCGGCGCACCCGCGTGCGGCGACGTGATGAAACTGCAGATCCGCGTGGGCCAGGACGGCGTGATCCAGGACGCACGCTTCAAGACCTACGGCTGCGGCTCGGCCATCGCTTCGTCCTCGCTGGTTACCGAGTGGGTGAAAGGCAAGACCCTGGATCAGGCGATGAGCATCAAGAACACCCAGATCGCCGAGGAACTGGCGCTGCCGCCGGTAAAAATCCACTGTTCGATCCTGGCCGAGGACGCGATCAAGGCCGCCATCGCCGATTACAAAAGCAAGCGCGGATTGTCCGCGGAACAGAACGCGCCGGTCCCGGCGCAACAAGTCGCCTGAGGTTGAAATGCCAGTTACACTGACTGAAAAAGCCGCCAAACACGTTTCCAACTTCATCGCCAAGCGCGGCAAGGGTGTGGGCCTGCGCCTGGGTGTGCGCACCACCGGATGTTCCGGCATGGCGTACAAGCTGGAGTATGCCGACGACGTCAATCCCGATGACACGCTGTTCGAGAGCCACGGCGTGAAAGTGATCGTGGATCCGAAGAGCCTGCCTTACCTCGAAGGCACGGAACTCGATTTCGCCCGCGAAGGCCTGAACGAAGGCTTCAAGTTCCGCAACCCGAACGTGAAAGACCAGTGCGGCTGCGGGGAAAGCTTTAACATCTAGATTTCCAGGCGGGGACGCAAGCGGCGCAATGGAACCCAAGGTCCGCGCGCCCGGGCGTGCCGACGATGCTTGTGCGCGCATGATCGATTTCCAGCAGAACCATTTCGCGCTGTTCGGCCTGCCGCAGCGCTTCCATCTGGACCCGGCGCGCGTAGACCAGGCCTACCGCAGCATCCAGTCGCAGGTCCACCCCGACCGCTACGTGCACGCGAGCGATGCCGAACGCCGCGCTTCGATGCAGGCGGCGACCCGGGTGAACGAGGCCTACCGCACGCTGAAGGACCCGCTGGCGCGCGCGCGCTATCTGCTCGCGTTGCAGCGCGTGGACGTGGCCGCCGAAGACAACACCGCCATGCCGGCCGAATTCCTGACGCGGCAGATGCAGTGGCGCGAGTCGGTGGAGGAAGCAGCCCATCGACCCGAAGCGCTGGTCGCTCTGGCGCGGACGCTCGCGGGCGAAATGCAGGAGCGTTACGCCGAACTCGAGCGCCGCCTCGACCGCGACGCGGATTTTGCCCTTGCGGCCGCGACGGTGCGCGAACTGATGTTCCTCGAACGCCTGCGCGAGGCGATCGGCGACGCGCTGGAGCGATCGGACGCCGCATGACCCTGCTGCAGATAGCGGAGCCCGGCATGTCGCGCGAGCCGCACCAGCACCGGCTGGCGGTGGGCATCGATCTGGGCACGACCAATTCTCTGGTGGCGACGGTCAGGAGCGGCATCGCCGTGGTGCTGAACGACGCCGAAGGCCACGCCCTGCTGCCTTCGGTCGTGCGCTATTTCCCCGAGGGCGCGAGCGCGGTGGGCTACCCGGCTCAGGCCGAACTCGCCTGCGATCCGCGCAACACCATCGTTTCGGTCAAGCGCTTCATGGGCCGGGGGCTGAAGGATGTCGCCTACGCCGAGAACTGCCCGTACGACTTTCTGGATACGCCCGGCATGGTGCAGTTGCGCACCTGCGCCGGCGTGAAAAGCCCGGTGGAAATCTCGGCGGAAATCCTGCGCACGCTGCGCGAGCGCGCCCGGATGTCCCTGGGCGGGGAACTGGTCGGTGCGGTGATCACCGTCCCGGCCTATTTCGACGATGCGCAACGCCAGGCGACCAAGGACGCAGCGCGGCTTGCCGGGCTGAATGTGCTGCGCCTGTTGAACGAGCCTACCGCCGCCGCGATCGCCTACGGGCTGGACAACGCCGCCGAGGGGATCTACGCGGTGTTCGACCTCGGCGGCGGCACCTTCGACATTTCCATCCTGCGCTTGTCCAAGGGTGTGTTCGAGGTGCTCGCCACCAACGGCGACGCGACCCTGGGCGGCGACGACTTCGACCACCGCGTGTTTTGCTGGATCGTGGAGCAGGCGCGGCCGGCGCCGCTGTTGGACGAAGACACGCGCCTGCTGCTCACCGCGGCGCGCGAGGCCAAGGAGCACCTCAGTTTTCACAACGAAGCGCGCATCGCCGCCCGGCTGGGCACGGGCGAGCTGATCGACCTCACCCTGCCGCAGAAGACCTTCGCCGAAGTCACCCGCACCCTGGTGCAAAAGACCATCGCGCCGGTGAGGAAAGCGCTGCGCGACGCGGGCCTGGCGGTGGAGGACGTGAGCGGGGTGGTGATGGTGGGCGGCGCCACGCGCATGCCGCAGATCCAGCAGGCGGTCGCCGGGTATTTCAGGCAGGCGCCGCTGAACAACCTGGATCCGGACAAGGTGGTGGCGCTGGGGGCCGCGATCCAGGCCGACGTGCTCGCGGGCAACCGCGCGGCCGGGGACGACTGGCTGCTGCTCGACGTGATTCCGCTGTCGCTGGGCCTGGAGACCATGGGCGGCCTGGTCGAGCGCATCATTCCGCGCAATTCCACCATTCCCTGCGCCAAGGCGCAGGAGTTCACCACCTTCAAGGACGGGCAGTCGGCGATGGCCGTCCATGTGGTGCAAGGCGAGCGCGAACTGGTGTCGGACTGCCGCTCGCTCGCGCGCTTCGAGTTGCGCGGCATTCCGCCCATGGTGGCCGGCGCCGCGCGCATCCGGGTGACCTATCAGGTGGATGCCGACGGCCTGCTCTCGGTGTCGGCGCGCGAGGCGAGCACCGGCGTCGAAGCGGCCGTGGCGGTGAAACCGTCCTACGGTTTGTCGGATGCGCAGATTGCGCAGATGCTGCAGGATTCGGTGGCGCATTCCGGCGATGACGCGCAGGCGCGCGCGCTCAACGAGCAGCGCGTCGAGGCGAGGCGCATGCTGGAAGCGGCCACGGCGGCGCTCGCAGCCGATGCCGATCTGCTCACGCCGGGCGAATCGGCCGACATCGCCGTGGAGTTGCACGCTTTGAGCCAGGCCAGTGCCGGCAACGACCGCCGGGCGATCACCCTGGCGCTGGAACGCGTCAATAGAATCACCGAGCCGTTTGCGGCGCGGCGCATGGACCGCTCCATCCACCAGGCGCTGTCGGGCAAGAAGCTCGAGGACATGAAACTCTGAGCATGCCGACGATCACCGTATTGCCGCACGAGGAGCTGTGCCCGGAAGGCGCGCTGATCGACGCCGAACCGGGCGTGTCGATCTGCGACAACCTGCTGCATCACGGCATCGAGATCGAACACGCCTGCGAAAAGTCCTGCGCCTGCACCACCTGCCCCGTGGTGACCCGCGAGGGCTA
>JAJZUN010000129.1 GCA_021848555.1 Pseudomonadota bacterium
GCCACCGGAGATATTCAGCGCCACCACCTGCAGCGGCGACAGCCACAAAGGCATGGCCCCGGCGTAATGTTCGATCAAAATCCCGATGAAGCGCTCCATCGAGCCGACGATGGCCCGGTGCAGCATCACCGGCACCTTGCGCGCGTTGTCCTCGGCGACATATTCGGCCCCGAGGCGTCCCGGCATGGAGAAATCGACCTGTATCGTCCCGCATTGCCAGGAGCGCCCGATGTTGTCCTTGAGGTGATATTCGATTTTCGGTCCATAGAAGGCGCCTTCGCCGGGCAGCAGGTCGTAGGGCACGCCGCTGGCGCGCAGCGATTCGGCCAGCGCGGCCTCCGCCTTGTCCCACAGTTCGTCGGCCCCGACGCGCTTGTCCGGGCGCGTGGCGAGCTTGTACACGATCTGGGTAAAGCCGAAATCCGCATACACCTTCTGCAGCAGCGCGGTATAGGCCACGCACTCGGGCAGGATCTGGTCCTCGGTGCAGAAGATGTGGCCGTCGTCCTGGGTGAAGGCGCGGATGCGCATGATGCCGTGCAGCGCGCCGGAGGCCTCGTTGCGGTGGCAGGCGCCGAATTCGCCGTAGCGCAGCGGCAGTTCGCGATAGCTGCGCAGGCCCGCATTGTAGATCTGCACGTGACCGGGGCAGTTCATCGGCTTCACCGCGTAGGTGCGCTTCTCCGACTCGGTGGTGAACATGTTCTCGCGGTAGTTCTCCCAGTGGCCGGATTTCTCCCACAGGCTGCGGTCCAGGATCTGCGGGCAGCGCACCTCCTGGTAACCATTATCCTGGTAGACGCGCCGCATGTACTGCTCCACCTGCTGCCACAGGGTCCATCCCTTGGGATGCCAGAACACCATGCCCGGCGCCTCTTCCTGCATGTGGAACAGGTCGAGCTGCGACGCGAGCTTGCGGTGGTCGCGCTTCTCTGCTTCCTCCAGCATGTGCAGATAGGCGTCCTGCTCGTCTTTTTTCGCCCAGGCCGTGCCGTAGATGCGCTGCAGCATCTCGTTCTTCGAATCGCCGCGCCAGTAGGCGCCGGCGACCTTCATCAGCTTGAATACCTTGAGCTTGCCGGTGGAAGGCACATGCGGCCCGCGGCACAGGTCGATGAAATCGCCCTCGCGGTACAGGCCTATGACCTGGTCCTCCGGGATCGAGGCGATGATCTCGGCCTTGTAATGCTCGCCCATGCCCTTGAACAGCGCCACCGCCTGGTCGCGCGGCATTTCCTCGCGCGTCACCGGGTAGTCTTTTTTCGCCAACTCGGACATCTTCTTTTCGATCGCGGCGAGGTCTTCCGGCGTAAACGGCCGCTTGTAGGCGAAATCGTAGTAGAAGCCGTTCTCTATCACCGGTCCTATGGTCACCTGCGCATCCGGAAACAGCGTCTTCACCGCATACGCAAGCAGATGCGCGGTGGAATGGCGAATGATGTCCAGGCCGTCCTGGTCGCGCTCGGTGACGATGGCGAGCTCCGCATCGGCCGCGATGCGAAACGAGGTGTCCACCAGCCTGCCGTCGACGCGGCCGGCCAGCGCGGCCTTGGCCAGGCCGGGGCCGATGCTGGCGGCCACCTCGGCCACCGTCACCGGCTGGGAAAACTGACGGACCGAGCCGTCAGGCAGCTTTATGTTCGGCATAGCTATGAAACTCCATCAACAGCCAATTTCTTGGCATACGGCGCATCGCGAGGCACGAGCCGTAAAACAGCCCGCATGAGCCTTATACGCGGGCGGTCCCTAAATGAAAAGGTGCGGACTCGCCGCACCTTTTCCACAAACACGCGTATGCAGTCGTTCGGGCGCGGTTTCAAGCCTTGATCATCAGCAGCGTGTAGGCCGCGATCACCGTTCCCGCAAAGGCGCCACCATAGCAGAGAACCCTGACCGCCGTGACCGCATGCACGCCAAAATCGTGCAGCAGGATGTGGATGCGGTGTGCCGCGTGCCACAGGAACAGCGCAATGACGGCGAGGATGAAGATCTTGCCCGCCCAGCTTTGAGAAAACGCGAGCAGCTGCGCGTAGCTCATGGTGTCCGGCTTGAACATCAAACCATTCGGGACGGCGATGCCGGTGATGAAAACCAGCGCCGGACCAATCAGCGCCGCCAGCATGCCGCCGGCGCCAAACAGGGACCAGAAAATCGGTTCGTTGGAGCGTTTCATTAGCTCATCCCCCGCACAATGAATAACACGGCCAGACACGCAACCACGGAAGCGGCAAGCCCGGTCCCGGTTATCGTGCCCGGCTGCAAGCGCTTGCCACCGATGAATATGATCGGCATGGTCTTGGGCATGATGTTGAACCAGCTCCAGGTGTGGTAGCAGAACACCGCCAGCACAATCAGATGGAACACCAGCATCCACGGGGTCTTCAGGTACTGCAGCCACGCTTCATAGGCCTCTTTTCCCTGGCCCAGACGCACCAGGCCGAACAGCAGCACCACGGCATAGGCGGCAACGAACACCGCCGTGACTTCGCGCGCCATGTAGCGCACGAAATAGGCATCGCGTTTCCACCAACCATCCATGGACCGTACATAGGGTCGACGATTGCTCATTTGCCTGCCCCCCCTGGCGTGACGAATCGGGTGAAATAATTGATCGCGCTGTTCATCTTGTTCTGGTTGATGGCATTGGCCGGATCGACGCCCTTCGGGCACACCTCGGAGCAGTAGCCGACCGCGGTACAGCCCCAGAAACCCTGGTCCGCGTACCCCAGCTCGTTGCGTTCAGCCTGCCCGCCATCGCGCGAATCCGCGTTGTAGCGGTGCAGCAGTGCGAGTATGCCCGGGCCGGTGAACTTTGGATTGAGCCCGTACTGCGGGCACGCGGCGTAGCACAGCATGCAGTTGATGCAGGAGCTGAACTGCTCGTACATATCGCGCTGCTGCGGCGTTTGCAGGTATTCCCCCTGCGCAAGCGAACGCTCCTCCTTCGGAATGATGTAAGGTTTGATGCTTTCGAGCTTGGTGACGAAGTCCTCGACCGACACCATCAGGTCGCGCTCGATCGGCAGGTGCGCCAACGCCTCGACCTGCAAGCCCTGCGGGTAATACTCGCGCAGGAAGGTCTTGCACGAGAGCTTGGGCTTGCCGTCGATCATCATGCCGCAGCTGCCGCAGATCGCCATGCGGCAGGACCAGCGGAAGCTCACCGTGCCGTCGAGGAAATCCTTGATGTACTGCAGCCCCTGCAGTACGGACATGTCGTCGGTGAACGGAACCTTGTAGCTCTGCAGCACCGGCTCTTTGTCCTGCTCCGGGCGGTAGCGCAGGACCTGAATCTCGATGATTTTCTCGGCATCAGCCATTGGCTGCCCCCTTCTTCTTGCGTTCTTCATCGGCCTGCACGCCGGCCGCCCCGTAGGCGCGCGTGCCCGGCGCGGACTTGGTGATTTTCACGCTCCCGTATTCGATGCGCGGCGCACCGTCGCCCGTGTAATAGGCCAGGGAGTGCTTGAGGAACTTGGCGTCGTCGCGCTCTTCGAATCCGTCCAGGCGCTGGTGCGAGCCGCGCGACTCCTTGCGATTGATCGCCGAGTAGACCATGGTCTGGGCCACGTCGAGCAGGTAGCCGAGCTCGATGCCGAGCAGCCACTCGGTGTTGTACACCTTCGACTTGTCCTCCAGTTTCAGGTTCTTGTAGCGGGCTCTCAGTTCGTCGATCTTGTCGCAGGTGGCCTGCATGGTGGTGCCGAGGCGGTAGATGCCGCAGCCGTCCTCCATGCTCTTCGCCATTTCGTTGCGCAGCACCGCCATGCTCTCGGTGCCGTTGGACTTGCCGACGATGCCCAGAGCGCGCGCCTGCGCGGCCTCGGCCTGCTTCTGGATCGCGCCCGGATTGCTGATCGCAACCGACTTCGCGAACTTGACCGCTTCCACGCCCGCGACCTTGCCGAACACGATCAACTCGGTCAGGGAGTTCGAGCCCAGGCGGTTGGCGCCGTGGATGCCGACGCTGGAGCATTCGCCGACCGAATACAGACCCGGCAGCGACGAGGCCGTCTTGCCGTCGGCAAGAATGCCGCCCATGGTGTAATGCACCCCCGGCACCACCGGAATCGGCGTATGCGCCGGGTCGATACCCATGAACTCTTCGGCGAGTTCGTAAATCTGTGGCAGGCGCTCGCGCAGATAGGCTTCGCCGAGATGGCGCAAGTCCAGGTTCACCACCGAGCCAAACGGGCCTTGTATCGTCCTGCCTTTCTGCTGCTCGTGCCAGAACGCCTGGCTCAGGCGGTCGCGCGGACCCAGCTCCATGAACTTGTTGCGCGGCTTGTCCTCGGGCGGCCCCAAGCCGTAGTCCTGCAGATAGCGATAGCCGTCCTTGTTCAGCAGCAATCCGCCTTCGCCGCGGCAGGCTTCCGTGAACAGCAGCCCGGTGCGCGGCATGCAGGTCGGGTGATACTGCACGAATTCCATGTCGCGCAGCGGCACGCCGTGGCGGTAGGCGAGCGCCATGCCATCGCCGGTGACGATGCCGCCGTTGGTGTTTTCGCGGAACACGCGGCCCGCGCCGCCGGTGGCGATGATCACGGCTTTCGCCTGGATCAAGGTGAATTCACCGGTCGCGATCTCGATCGCCAGCACGCCCTGGCAGCGGCCGTCTTCGACCATCAGGTCAGAGCAGAAATATTCGTCGAAGCGCTTGATCGAAGGATATTTGATCGAAGTCTGGAACAGGGTATGCAGCATGTGAAAGCCGGTCTTGTCCGCGGCAAACCAGGTGCGCTCGATCTTCATGCCGCCGAAAGGGCGCACGTTCGCGTGGCCGTCTTCCTTGCGGCTCCACGGGCAGCCCCAGTGCTCCATCTGTACCATCTCTTCGTGGGCGTGGGCCACGAAGTACTCGACCACGTCCTGCTCGCACAGCCAGTCGCCGCCGCCCACGGTGTCGTTGAAATGGTGGTCCAGACTGTCGTCGGGCCGCGTCACCGCGGCGGCCCCGCCTTCCGCGGCCACGGTGTGGCTGCGCATCGGGAGCACTTTGGAAATCAGCGCAATTTTCAGCGTCGGATCGCTTTCCGCGACCGCAATCGCCGCCCGCAAACCGCCGCCACCCGCGCCTACAATCGCTACGTCTGCCTTGAAAACTTCCACAGCTTACCTCCCTCTGCGCTTAACCAGCAGGATTTTAGCTCTATTCTTGTATCAGCGCGTCGGTGTCGCTCGAATCCGATCGCCCATTCAAGAAAATCCAGGAGCGTTTGCGCCAACGCCGCTCGTCCATCCGCACAAGAAAATGAAACACGGCATCGCACGCATCTATGCGCCAACCGAACCGCCAGCCGGGCCGCAGCAAGGCGACCACCTCCGGCCCCGTTAAACTAACGCTCGCGACCTTTTGCTTTGTTGATCCAAATCAAACGCGGGGCTGAAAGTTCGAACAGCATACTCGGCTGGGAAAGCAGCGCGCCGCCTCGGCGGGCGACCAAGGAAAGAGACCGGACCGGGCAACTGCAGGAACAAACGCGACCAATCAAGAAAAAAGGAGCTAGCCAATATCATGTACGAAAAACCCAACCCCAACGACAGTCGAGCGCAGCCCTCCGGACTCGCGCTGCTGCGCGACCCCGCACTCAACCGGGGCACCGGCTTTACCGAAGCGGAGCGCGACCAGTACAACCTGCGCGGCTTTTTGCCGCCGCACGTGCACACCCAGGAAGAACAGGCGCTGCGCGTGCTGACGCGCCTGCGCAAAATGACCGACCCGCTGGACAAATTTATCGCGCTAAACGCATTGCATGATCGCAACGAGACGCTGTTTTTTCGCGTGCTATGCGACAACATCGACGAAATGCAGCCGCTGGTCTACACGCCGACGGTGGGTCTGGCATGCCAGAGATTCGGCCACATTTTTCAGCGTCCGCGGGGCCTGTTCATCGGCGCCAACGATCGCGGGCGCATCGCGCAATTGCTGCGCAACTGGCCTTACCGGGCCGGCATCATCGTCGTCACCGACGGCGAGCGCATACTCGGCCTGGGCGATCTGGGCGCCAACGGCATGGGAATTCCGGTAGGCAAGCTGTCGCTGTATACCGCTTGCGCCGGCGTGCACCCGCAGCTGTGCCTGCCGATCACCCTGGACGTGGGCTGCAACAACGCGGCGATGCAGGAAGACCCGTTTTACGTCGGACTGCGCCAGCGCCGCCTGACCGGTGCGGCCTACGACGATCTCCTGGAAGAATTCATCACCGCGGCGACCGAGGTATTTCCGGGCGTGGTGATCCAGTTCGAGGATTTCGCCAACCACAACGCGTTCCGCCTGCTGAAGAAATACCGCAATCGCATCTGCACCTTCAACGACGACATCCAGGGCACGGCAGCGGTCGCGCTCGCGGGCATCTTCTCGGCCCTGCGCGTTACCGGAGCCAAGTTCAACGAGCAAAAGCTGCTGTTCCTGGGCGCGGGTGAAGCCGCCACGGGCATCTGCGATCTCGTGGTGTCGGCGATGATCGCGGAGGGACTCACCGAGTCGGCGGCGCGCCAGCGCTGCTGGGCCGTGGATTCGCGCGGTCTGGTGGTGAAAAGCCGCACCGACCTGGCCGAACACAAGCTGCCCTACGCGCACGACCATGCGCCGGTGGGCGATTTCCTCACCGCAATCAAGACGCTCAAGCCCACGGCCATCATCGGCGTGGCGGCCGTCGGCGGGACGTTCACGCAGGAGGTGCTGGAGGAAATGGCCCGCATCAACCAGCGGCCCATCATATTCGCGCTGTCCAACCCCACCTCGCAAGCCGAGTGCAACGCCGAGGAGGCGTACCGCTGGACCAAGGGCCGCGCGCTGTTCGCCTGCGGCAGCCCGTTCGACCCGGTGAAACTGGAGGGCAAGACCTACGTTCCGCGGCAGGGCAACAATTCCTACATTTTCCCCGGCGTCGGTCTGGGCGCGATCGCGAGCCGCACGCAGCGGATCACCGACGAGATGTTCATGGGCGCGGCGAAAACGCTGGCGCATCTGGTGACCGAGTCCGATCTCGCGCAAGGCAGTCTCTACCCGGCGCTGCCGCGGATACGCGAGGTTTCGGCGCACATCGCCGCAGTGGTCGCCGAGATCGCGTACCAGAACGGGCTCGCCGGCAAACCCAGGCCCGCAGACGTGCTGGCCGACGTGCGCTCGCAGATGTTCGACCCGCATTACTAGCGTCCGTGACGTCCGGCACATGAGTGCGGCGAAATTCGACCGCCGCGCCGCGCCGCACGACTCGAGCGCGCGTGCTCGTTTGATCTACGTCAATGCATCGGCG
>JAJZUN010000130.1 GCA_021848555.1 Pseudomonadota bacterium
CACGCTTACCTTGTAATGGATTGAGCGACTGCGGCGCGACGCCTTCTTTGACGTCGACGAGATTGGACAACTGCACCATGGACCCATTGCGGGCGCGCACGTAGACTTCGCTGATGTCGGCCGGCGACGAGCGATCGAGCCGCGCCACCTGCACGATGACGTCGTACTGCTGGCCATCGCGTTTGAAGCGGGTGACCTGACGGCCGCCCAGCATGGTCTCCAGCGTCCGGCCTACGGTATCGACGTTCACGCCCACATCGCCCAGCTTGTCGCGATTGATTTTGACGCGCACTTCCGGCGTGTTGAGGCGTAGATCGGTCTGCAGGTTCTGTGCGCCGGGAAACTTGCGCATCTCTTCGAGCAATAGATTGACCTGGCGTTGCAACTCGGCATAGGGAACCTGCGCCATGACCACGTACTCGATGGGCGTGGAGCGAAACCGCTGCCCCAGCGACGGCGGGTTGAGCGTAAAGACCTGTGCCCCCGCGATCGAAGCGAGCTTCGGCCGCAGCTCCTCGGCGATCCGCTGCTGTTTCTTCGTGCGCTCCTCCCAGGGCTTGAGGCGCAATATTGCAGTACCGTCGACCACGGTGGGAAAGCCCGAGATGGCCGTGTACGCGAACGCCTCGGGTATCTGGCTGTAGAATGCCTCAACCGGCTTCAGTTGTTCCGCGGTGTATTCGGGGGTCGATCCCTGGGGGGCCGTCACCACGCCGAAGACGATGCCGCGATCCTCGACCGGTGAAAGCTCGGATTTGAGCATGGTGAACAAGAGCGCGCCGGCGGCGAGCGTTATCATCCAGCCGAGGACGACGATCCAGCGGGCCTTCAGCGCAGCGGTCAACAAGCGGCGGTAGCCTTCTATAAACGCCTCGAAGCCGGACTCGATCTTGTTGTAGATCCAGGAGTGCTTGGTTTCGTGGCGCAGCAGCAACGAACACATCATCGGCGTCAGGGTCAGCGCCACGAACCCAGAGACGATCACCGCGCCGGCCAGCGTCAGGGCAAATTCGATGAACAGGCGTCCGGTGCGGCCGGTCGCGAACGCCAGGGGGGCGAACACCGACGCCAGCGTCAGGGTCATCGCGAGTACCGCAAATGCGATCTCGCGCGACCCCTGCATCGCCGCCTGAATGCGCGGCATGCCTTTCTCGATGTGGCGGAAGACGTTCTCCAGCACGACGATGGCATCGTCGACGACCAGGCCGATGGCCAGCACCATGGCGAGCAGCGTCAGCGTATTGACGGTAAAGCCGAACGCATACATCAGCCCGAAGGCGCCCACCAGCGACACCGGGATCGTGACGATGGGGATGATGGAGGCGCGCAGGCTGCGCAGGAAGAAGAAGATCACCAGCACCACCAGCGTAATGGACTCGACGATGGTCGTGAACACGGACTTGATCGAGCGATCGATGAACGTTGACGTATCGTATGCGATGATGAGCTTCATGCCGGCGGGGAGGTTCGCGTTGATTATCGCGATTTCGGCCCGCACCGCCCGGGACAACTCGATCGGATTGGCGACAGCCTGCTTGATGACGCCGATATTGAGCGAGGGTTTGCCGTTGAAGCGCGAGATGGTACGCTCGTCGAGCGCACCGATCGCCACCGTCCCGAGGTCGCTGATGCGCACCGGATAGCCGCCCACGTTGGCGACAATGATCTGGCCGAACTGTTCGGGCGTCGTCACATCCGTCTCCGCGACGACGGTGAACTCCCGGGAGGTCGATTCTATGCGTCCCGCCGGGATTTCCGCGTTCTGTCGCCGCAACGCATCCTCGACGTCCTGCGCGGTCAACCGGTAGCCGGCCAGCCGCGTGCGGTCGATGTTGATGCGCATCGACACCTGCCGCTCGCCCCAAACGCGCACATCCGCCGCGCCGGGAAGCACCGACAGTCGCGGCCTGATGTAGCGCGTGACGTAGTCGGATGCCTCCAGCGTGCTGAGCGAACCGGCCTCGACCGAAATGTTGACCACCGACTGCGAATCCGCCTCGACCTTCGCGATGACGGGTTCCTCGACTTCATCCGGCATCCGGCCGCGCACGCGCGACACCTTGTCGCGCACGTCGGCAGCCGCCGAGTCCGGACTGCGCGTCAGGTTGAACGTCACGTTGATCAGGCTGCGCTCGGGGCGGCTTTGCGAGGTCATCAGGTAGACGCCTTCGATACCGGAGAGCGAATCCTCGAGAATTTTGGTTACCTGGGATTCGACGACTTCGGCCGATGCGCCGCGGTAGGTGGTGACGACGCTGACGATCGGTTCGTCGATGCGCGGGTACTCGCGCACCGACAGGCGCTGGTAGGAGATCAGCCCGATCAGCAGAATGACGAGCGACAGCACCGTGGCAAGAACGGGGCGGCGGATGCAGGTCTCGGGCAGGGTCATCGACTTACCTTGCGTGGGTCACGATGTTGCGGTCCGACTCTGGTTGCACTTGCTTGGCGGGATCCGATCCGGCGCGGTCAGGATCTTGGCTTAGATGGCGCCGGCTGCTCGGGCGCGGCCTTCGCCGCTTTCGCATCGGCATCGGCGCCGGCCACGCGCACCGAAACGCCGTCGCGCAGCCTGATTTGCCCTGCGATCACGACCGTGTCGCCCTTGTCGACGCCGCTTAGAATCTCGACCTTGCTATCGCGCCGCTGCCCCGTCTTCACCGCCGCCCGGACCGCCTTTCCGTCGACCACGCGGAACACAAACTGCTCCGTGCCTTGCGGAACCAGCGCTTCTTCGGGCAACACCAGCGATTCTTTCTCGGCGCGCGTGATAAGCGTGACGCGCGCGAACATGCCCGGCCGCAAGGCCGCGTCCTGATTGCGCACCTGGGCGCGGATGACGAGTGCGCGCCCGCCCGCATCGACCAGCGGATTGAGCGCGATTATCCGGCCGTCGTAAGTCTTGCCGGGCAGCGCGTCCAGCGCGACCACGACCGCCTGGCCGACCTGCACGTCGCGCATGAAGGTTTCGGGCACGCGAAAATCGACCTTGATCGGATCGATCGCCTCGAGATTGACCAGATCCGCGCCTTCCTTCACGTAGTCGCCCACCGAGACCACGCGCAGGCCGATGATGCCGGAGAACGGCGCAGTGAGTTCCGTCTTGGCGAGTTTGGCCTCGGCGAGCGCGAGCGCCGCTTGCGCCACCTCGAAATTGTTCTTCGCCTCGTCTCTGGCCTGGCTCGAGATGAAATTGCGGCCGGAAAGGTCAACGGCGCGTTCATACTTGCTCTTGGCGAGGGCCAGGTTGGCGCGCACCTGCTGAACGTCGGCCAGGTTGATCGCTGCGTCGAGCTGTACCAGCGTCGCCCCCTTCGTGACGCGTTGGCCTTCCTGGAACAGGATCGCGGTGATACGGCCCGCTACTTCCGGCCTCAGTGTCACCGATTCATCCGAGCGCAGGCTGCCGACAGCCGTGATGGTCTGCGGCAGCATGACCGTGCCGGCTTTGGTCACTTCAACCGGCAGGGCGGCGGCCGAACTCTGCGCTGGGACGGACTTTGCCGGCGGATTGGCAGCTCCGGGCGCGGGGGTGTCTGTCGCGGGCGGGCGATGGCGCACCGCCCCATACCAATATCCGCCCGCGGCGGCGGCGAGGACCGCGGCGCCGACGATCGCGGAAAGTATCAGCTTGTTTGACTTGGTCACCGTCGTCTCGAATTGTGTTGGAGGGGTCTAAGCTGCGCTGGGTTCAGGTGGATGGGGTGCATCCCGGTCCAATTGCGCACAGCCGGTTCGGGACGCGATACGGACTGCGCAATCTAACGCAAAAGGTGTTCCAACGCAAAAAGCGCCTCCGGGCGTTCGCGCTCGCGGATCGGGTGGATCTTCGTCCCGTCGACCATGACTTCGGCCGCGCGCGGACGGCTGCTGTAATTGGAACTCATGCGCGTGGCGTAGGCGGCGGCCGACATCTCCGCCAGCAGATCGCCCTCCCCCGCGGCGAGCTCGCGCTCCTTGCCTGTGTGCAGCGAGCCGTTGCGAACCCCGACATGGGGCCTAGTTTTGTTTGCTAGTATTGGACTGGTGCCTGCCGTCTTTTTCCGGGGGCATAACGAGCGCGCCTTTGGAGCCGCAGGCCTGAAGCAGCGCACAAATCAGTATGACGGTGACAATGGCACGCATCGATGAATTCTAGCACGGGCGAATTCAACCTAAGACCCATGGACGAGAGCGAGTTCATCCGCCTGGCTGAGGAACTGCTGCAGGAACTCGATCGGCGCATGGAGACAAGCGGTATTGACGCCGACTGCAGGTTCAAAGGCGCGGGCGTGCTCGAGATCGAATTCGGCGACGGCAGCAGGATCATCGTCAACAGCCAGGCCGCGGTGCGGGAAATCTGGGTGGCGGCGAAATCGGGCGGCTACCATTTCCGCCGCGACGGCACGCGCTGGGTCAATACGCGCGACGGCGGGGAATTGTTCGCGGCGGTATCGGACCATGCCAGCCGGCAGTCGGGAGAGGCGGTGGATCTGGCGGCGCCCGGGGATTGATCGCCCGCCTACCGCGACAGCCTCCGGGCTAAAACGGCAGGGCCCTGGTTTCCACCGGGGCCCGGGCGTCGCCTTCCGGTGCATCGCGTTTTTGCGCCGGCGGGATATTCTCCCGATAGAAAAACTCGCTCGCCTTGCTGTCGCTCGCCGGCTGGCCGGTGTCCGGATTGACGCCGACGCTGACCACCCCCTCCGGAAGCTGCTGGAACGATTCGTCCACGCCCCTGAGCGCCTTGCTCATGTAGTTCATCCAGATCGGCAGCGCGGCGACCGACCCGGTTTCGCTGTTGCCGAGCTTGCGCGGCTGGTCGAACCCGATCCAGGCGATCGCCACCAGGGTCGGCTGATAGCCCGCAAACCAGGCGTCGACGAGGTCGTTGGTGGTGCCGGTCTTGCCCGCCAGGTCCTTGCGCCCCAGCGACATCGCGCGCGCAGCGGTGCCGTAACGCACGACGTCGTGCAGCATGCTATCCATCACAAAGGCGTTGCGCGCGTCGATCACGCGCAGGTTTTCGTCGCCGGCGCGCGGCGCCTGCGCCTGGGCGAGGACGTTGCCCCTGTCGTCGACGATGCGCTGCACTACGTAAGGTTCGATGCGGTAACCGCCATTGGCAAATACTGAAAATCCGCGCGCCATTTGCCAGGGTGTCACCGAGCCGGCGCCCAGCGCCATGGTGAGATACGGCGGATGTTTGTCCGCGTCGAAGCCGAAGCGGGTAATGTAATCCTGCGCGTACTGCGTACCGATGGCCTGCAACACGCGGATGGAGACCATGTTCTTCGATTTCGCCAGCCCCGTGCGCAGGCGCATCGGGCCGTCGTATTTGCCGTCGTAATTGTGCGGCTCCCAGGTTTGTCCGCCGGTCTGGGCGGCGTCTACCATTATCGGGGCGTCGTTGACGATGGTCGCGGGGGTGAAGCCTTTCTCCAGGGCGGCCGAATAGATGAAGGGTTTGAAGCTGGAACCGGGCTGGCGCCAGGCTTGGGTGACGTGGTTGAACTTATTGCGGTTGAAGTCGAAGCCGCCCACCAGCGCGCGCACCCTGCCGTCGCTGGGGCTGACGGCGACCAGCGCGGACTCGGCCTCCGGCAGTTGCAGAATCTGCCAATTGTGCTTTTCATCCTTCTGTACGCGGATCAGGGCGCCGCGCCGGATCCGCTTGTTCGGGGCAGCCTTGTCGTCGAGCATTTTCTGCGCGAACTTCAGGCCCTCGCCCGCTATGGTTATCAGCTCTCCGCCGCGCAGGGTCGCACGCACCTGCTTGGCGCTCGCCTCCAGCACCACCGCCGCGAGCAGGTCGTCGCTGTCGGATTCCTCCGCCAGCGCCTCCTCGATGGCCTCTTCCGGCGGGCCCTCAGCGGGCAGCTCTATAAAACCCTCGGGTCCGCGATAGCCGTGGCGCTTGTCGTAGTCCAGCACGCCGCGGCGCAGCGCGGCGTAAGCCGCCTCCTGGTCTGCCTTGTCTATGGTGGTATAGATGCGATATCCCTTGGTATACACCTCGTCGGCGAAGCGCTCAAACAGCATTTGCCGCACCATTTCGGCGACATACTCGGCGCGCAAGGGGTATTCGTTTGCCTGGTGTTTGACCGCCATGGGCGCGTTCTGGGCGTCCGCGAACTGGGCGTCGTTCAGGTGGCCCAGCTCGTGCATGCGCCGCAGCACATACAACTGTCTTTGTTTGGCGCGCTTGGGGTTGACCACAGGATTGAAGCTCGAAGGCGCCTTGGGCAAGCCGGCCAGCATCGCCGCTTCGGCCACATTGATATCCTTCAGGGCCTTGCCGAAGTAAGTCTGTGCCGCTGCGGCAAAGCCGTAAGCGCGCTGTCCCAGGTAGATCTGGTTGATGTAGATTTGCAGGATCTCGTCCTTGGACAGGCTCGCCTCGATTTTGAAGGCAAGCAGCGCTTCGTACAGCTTGCGCGTAAGCGTCTTTTCGCTGGACAGGAAGAAATTCCTCGCCACCTGCATGGTGATGGTGGAGGCGCCCTGGCGCCGGCCGCCCGAAGTCAGGTTGGAGTAGGCCGCCCTGAGGACGCCCTGGTAGTCCACGCCGGTGTGCTGGTAAAAGCGCTCGTCCTCGGCCGCGAGGATGGCCTGTTTCATGATCTCGGGAACTTCGCCGATGGCGACGATGGCGCGGCGTTCCTCGCCGAACTCGCCGATCAGGATGCCTTCCGAGCTGTACACCCGCAGGGGTATCTTGGGTCGGTAATCGGTAAGCACTTCGAGCGTAGGCAGGCTGGGATAGGCGAGCAGGACCATGAGCCCCAGGAGCGCGCCCGCGATGGCGCCCAGCCCGGCAAGGAGCAGCACCGGAAAGGCGATAAGGCGCAACCACATGAAAGTCTTGGCGCTCATTCAAGAAAATGCGGGGATATCTCCCGTGCTTCCCTAAGTCAGGGGCGGTTTCGGCAATTCTGAAACAGCCTTGTTCATAATGGTCAAGGGTCGGTCCCGCCGCGCCGGGCGCGGGTCTGAGTTTGTGTTTCCAAAGCGGGTGCGGCAACCCGCCTGGTCCTGGCGGCCGGTCGGATTGCTGCCGCGAAACTTCTGAAAGGCAGGCATTATAGAGTATCCGCGGTGCCGGGGCGCGCCAGCGGCCTGACCACCAGGCTCAAGGCGCCCCCTATTATTTGCTTTACATCGTCTAGACTTGTTGCTAGCATTTAACGTAAATTATATGTATCGCGCCTAACCGGGGATAGTTCAAAGGGAAATTGGCCTTGGACCTAGACATCTTCAAGCC
>JAJZUN010000131.1 GCA_021848555.1 Pseudomonadota bacterium
TCTATTCCAAAATGAGGGGATATCTCCCCTCATACTCCCCTAAATCAGGCCGTTGCAAAATTCATTTTGCCACGGGTTCTTAATTGCAGGGCTGCTGCAGTAATACCGAAACACGCCCCCAATCCGCTTTACATTGCCTGCGGGCGCACCGAAAATATTCGCCGCTCCGCAGATTTTGTCATCATCATAGCAGAGGCCGCAACAGCGCAATGCCGACGCAAGCCAACCAGCCGCTTCCCGAAGGGTATCAGTTGCAGAACTACCGTATCCGCAAAGTGCTTTCGTGCGGCGGTTTTTCCATCGTCTACCTCGCCGAGGACGAAAACGGGGTGCCGGTGGCGATCAAGGAGTACCTGCCCTCCTCGCTCGCCCTCAGGGAACAGGGCGACGCCCTGCCCGCGATCGCCGAGGAGAACCTGGCCACCTTCCGCTACGGCATGAAGTGTTTCTTCGAGGAGGGGAAATCCCTGGCCGGCCTCGCCCACGGCAACGTGGTGCGCGTGCTGAACTTCTTCCGCGCCAACGAGACGGCGTACATGGTGATGCGCTACGAACGCGGCCGCACGCTGGAGGAGCACATCCGGCACCACCGCGGCAGCATCAAGGAAGACTTCATCCGCCGCGTCATCAGCCTGCTGCTGAACGGACTGCGCGAAGTGCATACGAACAAGCTGCTGCACCTGGACATCAAGCCGGCCAACGTCTACATCCGCAACGACGGCACGCCCGTGCTGATCGATTTCGGCGCGGCGCGCCAGACGCTCACCGCGCAGACGGCGCGCTTGAGCCCGATGTACACGCCCGGATTTGCCGCACCCGAGCAATACCGCAACCGCGAACTGCTGGGGCCGTGGAGCGACATCTATAGCGTGGGCGCGACCATGTACTCCTGCCTGGCCGCTGCCGCGCCGCCCTACGCCGACCGGCGTCTGGACCAGGACAGTTACCTTCCGGCGAGGAAGCAATGGCGTGGCAAGTACTCCGAGGCCTTGCTGCAGACCATAGACTGGTGCCTGCGCCTGGACCACCTGCGGCGCCCGCAAAGCGTGTTCGCGCTGCAGAAAGTGCTGCTGCGCGAGCGCGACCCGGTCGCGTCCCTGACCTCGCGCACGGCGGATTTCCGCGACCTGGTGCAAAAACTCGCCAGCTGGCGCCCCGGCCAGTGAATTGAGCCATGCAATTTTCCATCTACCAGGAGAGCCGGCGCGGGGCGCGCAAGTCCAACCAGGATCGCATCGCCTATTGCTACAGCCGGGATGCCCTGCTGATGCTGGTCGCCGACGGCATGGGCGGCCACCTGCACGGCGAGCTGGCGGCCGAGATGGCCATGCAATCGGTCGCGGCGGCGTTCAAGCGCGAGGCCAAACCCGGCTTGCCCGACCCGCGCGCGTTTCTGCACCAGGCGATTACCGACGCCCACCGCGCGATAGTCGAACACGCCGCACAGGTGAAGCTGGCGGAGGTGCCGCGCACCACCTGCGTCGCCTGCGTGGTGCAGGAAGGCGCCGCCTGCTGGGCGCATGCCGGTGACTCGCGTCTGTACCATATCCGCAACGGCACGGTGTTGGCGCAAACCAAGGACCACTCCCTGGTGCAGCAATTGATCGACCGCGGGCGCATCCGCGAGGAGGCCGTGGCCGCACATCCGGAACGCAACCGGATATTCAACTGTCTGGGATCACAAAGGCCGCCGCGGGTGGACCTGTCGGAGCCGGCCCCGCTGGCCCCGGGCGACACCCTGATTCTGTGCTCGGATGGATTGTGGGGCCCGCTGTCGGCAAAAATAATCAGCGCCGCGGTGCTGAAAGACGGCATCATGCAGGCTGTGCCCGAACTGCTGGACGAGGCGGAACGGCGCGCCGGACGCGAATGCGACAACCTGTCGGTGATCGCGCTCACCTGGGACGAACAGTCCGCCGCGTCGCGGCCGCCGGAAACGGGCGCGGCTGAAATGCACGATTATCTTTCCGATGACGAGATCGAACGCGCCATCGCGCGGATCCGCAGCGCAATCAAGGGACAGACCGATGACCAGGCCTAGCAACAGGAAATTCGACCAGCTGCGCGACATCCGCATCACCCGCGGAACAATAAGGAACAAGGGGGCGACGCCCCCTTATATATCCCCTAAATATGGTTCCTGCTTGAAAGGAGTTGCAGCGTGACACGCCCCTCAATGCGGCAAGCTGATGCGTTGCGCGACATCCGCATCACCCGCGGGTATACCAAACACGCCGAAGGTTCGGTGCTGGTGGAGTTCGGCGACACCAAGGTGCTGTGCACCGCCAGCGTCGAAGAGAAGGTGCCTGGATTTCTCCGCGGGCAGGGCCGCGGCTGGCTCACTGCCGAGTACGGCATGCTGCCGCGCGCCACCAATACCCGCACCCAGCGCGAGGCCGCGCGCGGCAAACAGTCCGGACGGACGCAGGAGATTCAGCGCCTGATCGGCCGCAGCCTGCGCGCGGTGGCCGACCTGTCGCTGCTAGGCGAGCGCAGCATCCAGGTCGATTGCGACGTGATCCAGGCCGACGGCGGCACCCGCACCGCGAGTATCACCGGAGCCTTTGTGGCGGTACACGACGCGGTTGCATTGCTGCTCAGTCGCGGCCAGATCGCGGCCACGCCGCTGCGCGATTTCGTCGCCGCGGTTTCCGTCGGCGTGTACCAGGGAACGCCGGTGCTCGACCTCGATTACGCCGAGGATTCCGCCTGCGACACCGACATGAACGTGGTGATGACCGGGTCGGGCGGCTTTGTCGAAGTGCAGGGAACCGCCGAAGGCGCGCCCTTCTCGCGCCAGGAAATGGATGAGCTGCTGATCCTCGCACAAGGCGGCATCGAGCGACTGATCGCGATTCAGAAACAGGCCCTGGGACGGGCCTAGGCAGCGTCCTCGCGCCGCAGCGCAGAACGCGGGTCTGTTGAACCTAGAGCGCCGCCTGGTGCGCGCGCAGGAACCAGCGGTCCAGCACCACGCGGCGGGTAGCGCGACGGCTGTTCAGCAGCGCTCCGGCGCAGAGCTTGCGCAGGAATCCGGGAATTCTGCCCCCGGCGGCAACCGCCTCGGCGCCGAAGCGCGCAGCCAGGCGATCACGGTAGACCTGCAGGCGTTGATGGCGGTAATCACCTCCTGCTTCCACAGCGACGGCGGCCGCGATCAGGCCGGATTCGACCGCCGGCCGTATGCCTTCGCCGCTTTGCGGATAGGCCAGGCCGGCGGCGTCGCCGATCAGCAGCACACCGTCGTCCACCAATTTGCGCGCGGAACGCCCGCGCAGCAGATAGGCATGGCCGTGAAACGCGTCGGGGACATCGTCCGGAATCCTGCCGCGCTGCCTGAGAAAATCGCAGAACGCCTGGAGTTCCTGCGCCAGGCCATGGTGGCCCTCCCGGCCCAGGCCGATATTGAGGTAGTTGCCCTTGCGCAGGCACCAGCCATATCCGTTCAGGTCCGGGCAAAAATAGAGCTCCGGCGTATCCGCGCGCACCGGGCAGGCGGCGCATTGCTGCGGAGTCATCTCGAATTCGATTTCCTTGGCGGTCACCGCGGGTTCGGCTGCGCCCAATTTCGCCCCCAGCGAACGGGCCACGGGGCAGAAATGCCCTCCCGCTCCTATCAGCAGCGGGGCGGCGAACGCTTCGTTGACTATCCACCGCCCGCCGCGTTTCTCCAGCGAGCGCAGCGCCTGTCCCAACTGGGTCCGCGCGCCCGAGCGTTGCAGCAGGTAGTGGTCGAACTCGCAGCGGCGTATGCCGAAGCTGACTGCGGCCGGGTAGCGGTTCTCCAGCGCGCGGCCGTGTATCAGCCCGGTGCGAAAGGCGCTGATCGGCTCCAGCACCCGCCCCTGCGCATAGTCCTCGGTGTCGAGCTGCAGCGCCTGCACCACGGCGGGCGTAATCCATCCGGCGCACACCTTGTCGCGCGGGAACAGCGCCTTGTCCAGCAGCGTCACGTCCATGCCGTGCTGGCGCAGTCTCCAGGCGCAGGTTGAACCTGCGGGGCCGCCCCCGACGATCAGCGCGTCACAGTTTTGCATCGCCTTGTTTCAGGAGGTGTACAGGTATTGCCGGGTCCACGCAATCCGGTTCTGGCCGGAGCGGTTGAAGCTCACCTGGAACAACTGCATGTCTCCCGAACGGAACGCGGCCAGCGACCCTGCAAGATACAGGCGCCAGGTGCGCACGAACTCGGCATCGAACATCTGCGCCACGCGCCCGGCATTCGCCTCGTAGCGCGCCAGCCAATGCTCCAGCGTCCTGGCGTAATGCAGGCGCAGGTTCTCCACGTCGAGGACGGAAAAACCGAAAGGCTCGAAGATCTGCATCATCTGCGACAGGCTGGGCGGACGGGCGCCCGGGAAAATATTGCGCTCTATCCAGGGGGTCATAGGGCTGGGACGGTCCCGGCCTATCGTATGGATGAGCCCGCGCCCCGCGCCTTTGAGGTGGCGGTCTATCACCGCGCCCAGCGTCTGATAGTCATCTATCCCCACGTGTTCGAGCATGCCTACGGATACGAAGGCGTCGAATTCGCCGCGAACGTTGCGATAATCGTCCTCGATGAACTCCACCTGACCGTCCAGCCCTTCCGCCTGCGCGCGCTCGCGGGCATAGGCGATCTGCTCTTTGGACAGGTTGTAGGCCGAAACCTTGGCCCCGTAGCGCCTGGCCATGTGCAGCGCCAGAGCGCCCCAGCCGCAGCCGGCTTCGAACACCGTTTCTCCGGGCGCCAGGCGCAGCTTGCGGCACACATAGTCGAGCTTCGCCACCTGCGCCTGCTCCAGGGACATGGCCATGTCGGAAAAATAGGCGCAGGTATACACCATCTCCCGGTCGAGCCAGAGCCGGTAGAACTCGTTGCCGATGTCATAATGGTGGTGGATATTGCGCCGCGCCCGGGGCTGGGTATTGCGCTTCGGGCCAGTGAAGGGCGCCAGCAGCTTTTGCGCGATCTGGCCGCTCCCGGTGCGCGGAAACGCGCGATAGATCGCTTCCAGGCAATCGACCAGATCGCCCTCGACCTCGATGCGTCCGGCGGCATACATTTCGCCGAAGCCGAGCTCGGGATGGGCAATCAGCTTCAGCATGGCGCCGCGATCGCGTATCAGAACCCGCGCCAGCGCGGGTTTGCCTGGCCGCGCCAGTTCCTGCCCGTCCCACAGCACCAGATTCAGGGGCGGATTGCCGAGGGACTCCAGCATGCGCGCCAGCAGCAGTTTTTCCGCGGAAAAGACCTTGTTGGCTGGAGCCGGCCCGGGCTCAAGTTCACGCGGTGCGCGATCGGCGCCATCGCCGATCGGCTCGGCGTACGCCCGGCTTTGGTCTTGGCTCATGCTGACACCTCGCTATCGTTTCCTGCCAGTGCGGCAAATAGCTTGCCACGCGGGCGTACTGCGGTGCAATTACCCTATCCCAGGTATCCCCCTGCTTCGCCACATGTATGGTTGCGCAGCACAGCCGGCGTCGCGCTCAGCGTTCTAACGCGGCGCGAATGCCGGCGCCTGAATTTCGGCCACGCTGTGCTTGTTATTAACAGCTTCGACCAGGGTTGAAAAATCGAACAGATTCACCGGCCGTATGTTCATCGGATCCAGGCCGGTCTGGCCGAGGAAGCGGTCGAGCGAGAAATCCGGGCGGAAGCCAAGCTGCCTCGACAGCGGCGCAAGCGTGCGTTCAACGCCCCGCAGCATGGGATTGCGGCTGTGAAAATGGTTGACGACGTAGATCTGGCCACCGGGCTTGCACACCCGGCGCATTTCGTCCACCAGGCGCCCCGGATCCGGAACCACGGAGGCGACATACATCGCAACCACCTTGTCAAAGCTGTCGTCCTCGAACGCCATGTTCTCGGCGTCCATGACCACCAGTTCGGCCACATTGGTGAGCCGGTCGCGCGCCACACGGACGCGCGCCTGGGCCAGCATATGGCGCGAAATATCGATGCCGACGACATTCACATCCTGCGGATACAGAGGCAGGGAAAGCCCGGTACCCACGCCCACCTCCAGTATCCGCTCCCCGCATCCGCAATCCATGGTGTCGACGATCGCCCTGCGCCCGGGCTGAAACACCGCGCCAAAGCAAACGTCGTAGAACCGCGCATAACGCCGGTAGGCTTGTTCTATCGCACGGATGTTCATGGATGTCCTCCTGTTTGTCGCCGGATCCGCTGGTCTGCGCGGGCGTATTGTTACCTCTTTACGGGCTCAGCCTACCTTGCTCCAATCATCGCGGTTTGACATTGGTCACAGGCGCACCAACCCCTGCCTTGGCCGCGGCCGGTTCCGCCGCAGGGTAAAATGTTCTCATGAAAAAGCTAGTCATCGCTAGTAGCAACGCCGGCAAGCTGCGCGAAATCCAGGCCATCCTCGCGCCTCTGGGCTGCGAAATCCTGACCCAGGCGGCCTTGGGCATCGCGGACGCGGAGGAGCCCCATCTCACCTTCATCGAGAACGCGCTGGCGAAAGCGCGTCACGCATCCGCACACGCCGGCCTGCCGGCGCTGGCAGACGATTCCGGAGTCTGCGTGATCGCGCTGGGCGGCGAACCCGGCGTGCACTCGGCGCGCTATGCGGGCGACGCGGCCGGCCGCCAAGAGCGCGATGCGCGCAACAACGACAAACTGATCGCCGCGCTCGCCGCCGGCGGCGACCGCCGTGCCTACTACTACTGCGCCATGGTGCTGGTGCGCCACGCGGCCGATCCGCAGCCGCTGATCGGCGAAGGCTACTGGTGGGGCGAGATCAGCGCGCAGGCGCGCGGCAGCCACGGTTTCGGCTACGATCCGCATTTCCTTTTGCCGGAGCTGGGCAAGACTGCGGCCGAGCTAGACCCCGAGCACAAGAACCGGCTGTCGCATCGCGGCCAGGCGCTGCGCCAACTGGCAGAAAAATTGCGCCGCTTTCCTTGATGCAAAAATCCACCGCCTGCCGCGCCGATGTCCGTTGAGCACGCCAAGGTCCTTACGCAGCCGGGCAGAGCGAACCTGCAGGCGCTGCCGCCGTTGTCGCTGTATGTGCACATCCCCTGGTGCGTGAGGAAATGCCCTTATTGCGACTTCAATTCGCACGAGGTCCGGGGCGAGGCGCCGGTGGAGGAGTACGCGCAGGCGCTGATCAAGGACCTGGAACTCGCCCTGCCGCAGATCTGGGGCCGGCGCGTGTATTCGGTGTTTTTCGGCGG
>JAJZUN010000132.1 GCA_021848555.1 Pseudomonadota bacterium
CAGCTGGTTCCGCTGCCCATCGATCTACTCAAAATACTCTCCCCTCAGGCAGCGCGCTGGCAGTTCGCAGCGGCCGCACCTGGCACGGCAGGCATGGCGCCGCTGACGCTGGATCCTTACGCCACGCTCGAGGCCGCTTGCAAGAGCACGGCCTACCTGGCGTTTTTTGCGCTGAGCCTCGTTCTGTTGTGCGACCGTGACCGGATACGCTACGCCGCCTATACGCTGATCGCATCCGGGGTAATGCAGGCCGTGTACGGCGCCCTGGTCAGCCTGCAAAGTTCGGGCGCAGTCGCCTCCGGCACTTTCGTCAATCGCAACCATTACGCGGGTTACCTGACGATGTGCCTGTCCGTCGGCATAGGGGTGCTCATTGCCCATCTCTCCGGAACCAAGCATCCGTCGTGGGGGCGTTATTTTCGAAATCTGATGCAATGGGTGATTACGCCGAAAATGGCCTTGCGTCTGGGGCTGGTGATCATGGTCGTCGCCTTGGTGCTGACGCGATCGAGGATGGGAAACAGCTCGTTTTTCATCAGCATGCTGATCGCCGGGACGATCGGCCTGCTGCTGGCGAAACGCGCGACCAAGTCCATGGTCGTTCTGCTGGTCAGCCTCGTCGCCGTCGACGTGTTCATCGTCGGCACGTATTTCGGCACGCAGCGCGTTGTCGAGCGCATCACCCAGACCACTGCGGAAACCGAGGACCGGGACGAGGTCGCCGGCTACACCCTGAATATGTGGAAAGACTACCCGGCCTTCGGATCGGGGCTGGGTTCGTTCGCGGTGGTGTTTCCGCGCTACAGCGGCGATGGCACCGCGGTGTCCTACGCCGATGCACACAATGACTATCTGCAGTTCGGCGCGGAAACCGGCGTGGTCGGCCTGTCGCTGCTCGGACTGATGGTGCTGATGTCCTTCGCCGCCGCACTGCGCGCCCAGTATCTGCGCCGCGATCCACTGATGCGGGGCCTGTCCTTCGCTGCCATGATGGGCATCCTGGCGCTGATGATCCACAGCGCCGCGGATTTCAATCTGCAGATACCGGCCAACGCGCTGACCTTCATGCTGCTCCTGGCGTTTGCCTGGATCTCCCTGTACCACGGCAGAACCCAGACGTGAGCGTAAGCCGGGCCGAACGCAGTTGGTTGCCGCGCTGGGCGCCACTAGCGGCGCTCATCGCGCTTGCGCCCGCCCTACAAGCGGCGCCCGAAGAATTGCTGCCTATTGCTGAGGGCTACGGCTCTATCGCCGACGACAGCCGCAAACCGATACCGCCGGTGCGCCTGCTCGCCGCGCCTGCCCTGCCGCAGGAGCCGGTGTTTCAGCGCGCGCCCGTGCTGCGGCTGGCTTTCCCGCCGCTGGAGGGCGCGGTCGGCTATCGCGCCCGCCTCGCCACGGATGCGGACTTCCAGAAAATCCTGGGCGAAACCGTCGTGTCCCTGCCGGAGGTCAGTTTCTCCGGCCTCGAAGTGGGAAGCTACGTGCTGAAAGTCAGAGCGATCGACAAATTCGGCCTCGAGGGGCACGACGCGATGACCATCATCGGGATAGTGCCGGACACCCAACCGTCCGCACCGGCGCAGGGCTCGGGCTGGGGCGCGCCCGCGCCCGCCAAGGGCCGATAAGGTGTCCGGATTGCGCCGGCCGCGCGGCGGCTAGCAGGGTGTAGAAGAAATGGGGGCATGCGGCCGGCGCGGAAAGCCCTGATTCAGATTTCCGAAATATTGCCGATAGCCATATGCCCGAGATCGGCTGGCAGGGGCTATCATTTTGTGAATTAATTCACAATGCGCGGGCCGATTCAGAGCGGATTTCAAATTATTTTACAATTGATAACTTATTGAAGTGGTAGGATGAATTATGAACTTTGCGGGATCGGGGCAGGGAATGATGCGGACTGCACAACAGTTTTTTTTGACAGCGCTGATCGCTGGCGGAATGGGCTTATTGTCAACGACCTATGGCATCGCGTTCGCCCAGGCTGATGGGCCGAAGGCGCGTGAGGGCGCGCCTGAGGATTGGAGCCACAGGCACCTGCTCTACCCGAATCCGGATACCCGGGACGAAGCGGCGAGGAAAGGCACGCTTGCCTTCGAGCGATGGAAGGAAAAACACAAGGATCCCCGGTTCGCCGCGCAGGTTGCGAGAAAGACGCGTTTCTTGACGGCCAGGGACGGTAAGCCCTTCTCCCCCGAGCAGTTGCAGTGGGCCAGGCGATTCAACCGAAATCCCCCCCCCGCGGGGGCGCCGATACACCGCGATTGGAGCGTCGGCTTGAATGCCGGAACCGATGCCGCGCAGGGCTACGGCAAACCAGGTGTGTTCCCGGCGAAATTCAGTTTTGACATCAATGCGGCGCCGGATTGCGCCAACGATTTCGTGGTCTTCCCCACGACGGGAAAGGGGGCGAGCGCGAGCGCGAGCGGCAGCTTCACCAGCGGTCCGATTGCCGGGCAAACCGTCACCATCACCAATCCGAATACCGGCAAGAACATCGTCCTTACCGCCAGCTCGAGCTCCAATACCGGATTATTTTTCAAAATCGGCAGCGCCAGCGCGTCTGCGACCAACCTGGCGGCCGCGATAGTCCGCAACGGCGCGGCTGTGGGCGTGACCGAGGCCGGTGCTACCAGGCCCACGGTAACCGTCAGGGCGCTGGATCCCGGGCTCGGCGGAAACAGCATCACGCTCGCGGATACGCTGAGTAACTTCACTTGGGGAACATCGACCCTGACGGGCGGCGCAGACCCCGCCACGACACGGCCGACGATCGAGGCGTTCAACGGACTCTACCTCGGCGCGCCCGGTTGCCCGGCCTTGGGAGGCTCCCCCAACACCTACTGGGCCTATAACACGGGGGCGGCCTTTACCGAGACTTCGCCGGTGCTTTCGCTAACCGGCGACCAAGTGGCGTTCGTTCAACGCGGCGGCAGCAAGGGGCAAGCGAGCCTGGTCCTGCTCAAGTGGAGCGGCGGCAGCGGTACGGTGGCCTCGCCGGTAACGCCGTCCAGCGAGTCGGCACCCAGCTACCGAGGGTGCGCTGCACCCTGCATGCTGGTCCTTCCATTCAGCAATAGCGCCCGCGTCAACAACGTATCGCCGTACCACACCAACACGAACTCATCGCCGTTCGTCGATTACTCGAACGATATCCTCTACGTCGGTGACGACAACGGCTACCTGCACAAGTTCACCGGTGTATTCGCCGGCTCGCCGGCTGAGGTCACCACCGCTCCCTGGCCGGTTAGCGTGAGCCCGGGCAACAAGCTTTCGTCGCCAGTTTACGATGACACGAGCGGCCTGATTTTCGTAGGCAGCGCATCGAGCGCCACTACCGGGGGGCAGCTTCACTCCGTCGATGCGACGAGCGGCGCGGGTGTGAGCAGTGCACGGTTTGCAACCAACAGCAGCTCTGGCGTGCGCGATGGCCCCATCGTCGACTCGGCTGCGCAGAGCGTGTACGCATTCGTGGGCTCGGATAGATCCGGTACCAGCGCCAGTTGCGGTAGAGCCCCCTGCGCGGCCATTTACCAATTCACCACCGCTTTCACCGGCGGCAACACGGGCACCAAGGTTCAAGTGGGTAGGGGTTACACTAGCACCACTATGAGATTCTTGTATGCAGGAACATTCGACAACTCGTATTACACGAGCGCGACGCCCGCGAGCCCCTCCGGGAATCTTTATGTCTGTGGAGGTCAGGCTACTGGAGGAACTTATCCGACACTATGGCGGGTACCAATCAACAACAACGCGATGGGCACCCCCATAGTTGGACCACGCCTTGTCGGTAACACCTTTGCGGACTGTTCCGGCGTCACCGGAGTCATGAACGGCGCAGATGAATACATCTATGCCAGTGTCACTGCCGGCGGTAACGATACGGGGTGCAGTGGCGCCTGTATTTATATGTACAATCTTACCGGCTTGACCTGGGGCACCGGCGCGGTTGCGAACGCCGGCCTTCCCGCGCCAGGAGGCACCAGCGGCATCATCATCGACAACATCTCTGCGACTGCCGGCGCCTCGCAGGTCTACTATTCGACGCTGACCAGCCCCGGAAACGCCATACAGGCGAGCCAGGCGGGGCTGAACTGATGCGACTTTGAGCATTCGGTTAGAATCGCTCGAACGTAGCCGCCAGGCGTGGAACCCATGAAACCCGATCAGCAGAAAGTGCCCAGCACTCCCGAAGCGGCGAAAAAACCGTATGTGAAACCCGCCTTCCGTCACGAACAGGTGTTCGAAACCATGGCGCTGGCCTGCGGCAAAATCAACGCCACGCAGCGCCAGTGCCGGGTTAACCGCAAGAATTCCTAGCAGCGCCGGTTTCATGGAACCGCTGTTCGATCCGCGTGATTTGTCGAAGAACGAATTGGCCGCGCAGGCGATTCGCTGTTTCGGCGAGCTGCGCCTGCGCGTGACCGGTTCCAGCATGCTGCCGGCCGTCCGGCCGCACGACGTGCTGCTCGCCCGCCATTGCCGCATCGAAGAAGCCGGTCCGGGCGATATCGTTCTCTATATGCGCCAACGCAGGCTGTTCGCGCACCGCGTGGTTGCTCGCTCGGTTACGCAGCTCATCACGCAAGGCGATGGCATGGCCGAAGCCGATGTCCCGGTGACGGCGCAGGAGTTCCTGGGCAAGATCACCCGGGTGATGCGCCGGGGAAACGCCATCCGCCACGCATCGAAGCCGGGCTTGCGCACGCGCCTGGCCGCGGTCCTGTTTCGCCGTTCGGCGATAGCGGGACGAATATTCACCTGCCTGCAAGCGTTGCGCAGCCGAGCCGGCCTGTGACCGTCGCAGCCGCGCGCGACCGCGCCGATATCCGCATCGGCGGCATCAGCGTGGGCGTGCGCAGTTCGAACCAGGCGTTCCTGCAATTGCTCGACGAGCGCTACGCCGGCTTCATCGAGCGCAGCGCCTCACCCGATTACGAGTTCGAGGTCGAGCTTGCGCCGCCTGGCGCGGGTTCCGCCGACGACGAGGTTCGGGTGTATCGCAGCGACGGTCGATGGCAGCTCGAGCGCGGCGATTTTCGCGCCGAGTGGGATCCGGCTGCGCGGCGGGGGCGCATACGCCAAACGGCCAATCCTTACTCCATCGACACCGTGCTGCGCATCGTCCACACGCTGGTGCTGGCGCGCCAAGGCGGTTTCCTGTTGCATGCGGCGAGCGCCGTGCGCAACGGCAAGGCGTTCGTCTTCGCCGGAGTCTCCGGAGCGGGGAAGACCACCCTTACGCGACTGGCGCCGCCGGACGCCGATGTCCTTACCGACGAAATATCTTACGTGCGCAAGGAGGCCGGCGGCTACTACGCCTACGGTACGCCGTTCGCAGGCGAACTGGCCCGGGCCGGCAAGAACCTGCGTGCGCCGCTCGAATGTGTATACCTGCTCGATCAGGGCGCGGAAAACCACGTATCCGGTATGGGCAAGGCAGACGCGGCGCGTGGTATTCTGACCAATACCCTGTTTTTTGCACAGGACGCCGAATTGGTGCAGGCGGTCTTCCTGTCCGCGCTCGATCTCGTCGAGCGCGTACCGGTGCGGCGGCTGACCTTCCGGCCCGAAACCGCAGTATGGGAGTTGATTCAATGAGCACGAAGCGCTATGTTGCGCGCGCAAACAACGTCGCCGCGCGCATGATCGGTGGCGAGATGATGATCATGTCCGGCGCCGACTCGTCCTTGTACAGCCTGAACGAGACCGCCTCCATTCTGTGGCAGGCAGCCGACGGCGTTACGCCGCTGGCGCAGATCGTCGAACGCAACATCTGCGCGGAGTATGCGGTAGACCCGGCAACGGCCCTGCGCGACGCCGAAGAACTGGCGGCGGATCTGGCCCGCCGCGGCATACTTGTGCTGTCCGATTCCCCGCTCCCCGGACCAGGTGCGGCATCGACAGGTTCGCCATGAGCGGCTTGATGGCCGAAATGGGGGCCAAGGCGCTCAAGCTGGGAATCCCGCTGGGCGTGCAACTCGATCTGACCTATCGCTGCAACGAGCGCTGCGTGCATTGCTATCTCGATCACGACGACCATGGCGAGATGAGCACGCCGGAAATCCGGGGCCTGTTGGATCAGCTGGCGGCGGCCGGGGTGTTCTTCCTGATCCTGAGCGGCGGCGAAATTTTCCTGCGCAGGGATCTGTTCGAAATCGTCGAATACGCGCGCAAGCTGACGTTCTCGGTGAAGCTCAAGACCAACGCCGTCATGATACGCAAGGCCAAGGCAAAGCGCGTCGCGGCGCTGGGCGTCGAATCGGTACAGATCAGCCTGTATTCGCACCGGGCCGAGGTTCACGATGCAATCACCAAGCTCCCCGGATCTTTCAGGCGCACCATCGAGGGCGCCAGGCTGCTCAAGGCAAACGGCGTAAGAGTCAGTTTCGCCAACGTGCTGATGAAGCACAACGTCGACGATTATCCGCAGGTGCAGGTGCTCGCGGCCGAGCTGGGAATCGGCTACAACGTCGATCCCACGATCACCCCGATGATGGATGGCGACCGTTCGATACTCGATTTGAACATCACTCCCGGGGAACTCGAGCAGGTACTCCACGAATCGACGCTGGTCGGCAATGCCGAAGAATTCTGCGCCCCGCCGTCGGGACCGCTCGCCGAAGCGGACGCGCTGGACTCGCTGCCGTGCAGCGCGGGCCATACGGCGTGCTACATCTCGCCCTACGGCGACGTATATCCCTGCGTGCAGTTTCCCCTGCCGAGCGGCAACGTGCGCAAAACACGTTTCCTCGATATCTGGCAGCACTCGCCACAGCTCAAGGACGTGCGCGCTATCACCATGGCCGAGCTGCAGGGCTGCTCGTCCTGTGCGCACGGCAGCAGCTGTTCGCGCTGTCCGGGGCTCGCGTACCTGGAAGGCAATATGCGTGGGCCATCGACGCAGGATTGCGAGAAATCCTATGCGCGCACGGGCGTGCCCTCGCCCAATCTGTTGCACAAAGACGCCGCCGCCACGCGGCCGGATTCGACGGTGGCAGCCTTTGCACCGAAATATCCGCGAGGCACCCATCCCGTCCTGTGGATGGCGCAGAAATAGATCTTCGCCCCGCCTCTCGCGATGCGAACGGCTATACCTTGCGCAATACCGCGTGTTCTTATCGCAGCGTGCGATGGCTGAACGAACGCTCAGGCTGCCTCTAGCCCTCGACGATC
>JAJZUN010000133.1 GCA_021848555.1 Pseudomonadota bacterium
GCGTGGGACACCTCCACCTCCGGCAGTCTCTCGCCATCCCCGATCTGGGCCTTGGGCTCGGCCACGGCCCGCAGGGGGTTGCCGTCCAGATAGCGGGCGCCCACCAGCCAATCGAACAGGACTTTGAGAATACGAAAGGCTTGTTGGCGGCTGCGCAACGTCAGCGGGCCATCGAACGGGCGCCATTGGGATGACCATCGCGGCGCGTGCTGATCCCCAACCCACCGCTCGCGTGGGATTTTCCAGGGCCATGCCTTGGGATCGGTGCACGGCAGCGACGCAAGCCAGGCGAAATAGTCGGTCACGTCCTCGATGGCGAGGCTGGACAGGGCGCGCTGCCGCTCCAACACCGCCCAGAGCAGGAGGCGTTCTGCCTCGCGACGATAAGCGCGCGCCGTGTTCGGGTTGCGTTGGGTGGCCAACCAGGCCTCGATCGCTGCGTAATCGTTGGGGGCGTTGAGACGGCAGCGCCCGGGCAGACGGTTCGTGCCGCGGCTGCCGTCGAGCTCCACCGGCGGCGCGAAACCCTCGAAGGGCACCAGGGCTGCCGATTTTTGGCTCTCCCACCCCGGCATGGCCCGCATCGTTCTGACTGCCCGCAGGGGCACCCGCGACTCGGGCTTAAGCCTGCCCAAGGTGTCCTCATGGCTCACCAGCCAGCGGACCAGGCGTTCCCCGCCCTGCTTGCCTAGACCGCGAATTTTCCCCCACCAGCGATGGCGCTCGCTGGCGCACTGATGCAGCGCCCCGATCGTATAGACCTGGTGAACGATCAGGCGGGCGGCCAGCGGGGGCTCGAACCAGGCCGCCACCGAATCCTCGGGTCTCGGCGCGGTGACGAGCAGGCTCTCGACCCAGACCAGGGCGGCCAGCTGGCGATCGAGCAAGCGCTGGCGCTGGCGGGTTTTTGGGCTGTGGGCTTCCGGGTAGGCCTCCCCATAGTGCTCGGCCAGTTCCCGCTCCGAGTAGACGCCGCCCGGGTCCACCTGCTCGCGGTACTGCTCCAAGGTCGGCAGGGCGAGCGCCGGCGGGCCGGGCTCGCCCTCCCGGGCGGATTTATCCACCAACGGCAGACGCAGCAGGCGGATTTCGCCGAACCGCCCGTGCCGGCGCGCGGCGAGGGTCACGGCGTCCCGAATCCAACGCAGGGTTGACCGGGTGGCTCTCAGGTCTATGTCGTCACCCAGATAGCGCTTCGCCGCCTCCCTGAGGTCCACGCCCTGCAGCCAGGCTCGGTAGAAGGCCAGGTGGTCGCGGCCGAGTTTGCGACCGCCGAATTCGTCGGAACGGCTTATTTCATGCGGCATGCGGCGGGTTCGGGTTGCGGCGGCCTAGATAGACAGAAAATATAGCATTCCCGATAATAACAGTTATCAGGAATGAATGAATATAAAAAAGAGCCCCAGACTCAACATGAGGGGCTCGGTTCTGCATAAGGCCTTGCCTGAATTGGCGGGCGTCTCAGAAAACGGAAAGGCGTGCGGTAGGCGCGTCCTATCCTGTGCTGCCGTCATCCGGCTCATCTTGCAGGATCGTTTCGTAGTCCCGACCGCCGTAGAAGACGCCGACGATGGAAACCACCCCGTCGTCTACATCGAAGGCAATCACCGCCCGCTTCTTGTAGCTGGTAACGCGCAGCCCGGGCCGCACGTCATCGCGCTTGGTGCCGCGAAGGGGGAACGTGTGCAGGCTCTCACAGTAGCTCACGATTGCTTCGGTGTATCGCGCCGCAATGTCGGGGGACGCCGCTTCGGCGATGTAGTGGAAAAGCTCCGCAAGCTGCTCCTGGGCCTCCGGACTAAAGACGACGCGATAGCTCATCGCGTCTTGGCGTGTTCGGCGGCCAGACGGGCGCGCACCTGGTCCGCGGTGACGGCTCGGGACGGTTCGGCTTTCAAGGCGTCATAAGCGGGGCCGACTTGGTTGTGCAGCCAGTTCTCGACGGCGCGATCCCGCGCCATCAGCGCACGCAGACCGTCTCGGATCACTTCGCTTTCACTGGCGTACTCGCCAGCGCGTACCTTGGCCTTCACGACGTCCGCCATGTCGTTAGGCAGGGTAATGCTCATTTGCTGTGTGGTTCGCATGGTCCGCTCCTTGCTGTAATAGGATTTAATCCTACTGCTTTGGTTGGCTGCAGTCCAGCCTTCTCGAAACTCGCCGTTTGGCCTCATCAGCGTTAGGGACACGCTGAAAAATTCAGCATTTGATCGATGACGAACCTGTTCAGCCGAAATGTTCCGATGAGCGTGACGAATCGAGCGGCGATCCGCTCGTTGAGTCTTTCGATGGCCCGCCGTTTGGCGCTTGGTCGCTCGAATTCACCCGCCTTCGCCATCTCAGGACGCACCTTGGGCATGAAGCGCAAACAATCGCCGCTTGGCAATCAACAGATTCGCCAAGCCAAACAGCGTGAAGAGTTGCGCGGCATTCTTGGCCAAGCCCCGGTAGCGCACCTTCCGCAACGCAAACACGTTCTTGACGAGGTGAAAGGGATGCTCGACCTTGGCCCGGATGCTGGCCTTGATCTGCTCGGCCCGCTCACGCAGTCGACCGCTCTCGCTGTCCGGCAGCGCACGGCGCTTGCCCGGCCGCAAGGCGACGTGCCAAGTCACGTCGCTGCCCTGGTTCTCTTCCCGTTTCTCGACACCCTGATAGCCCGCATCGCCGAACACCGTCGTCTCCTCGCCGTGCAGCAGGGCATGGGCCTGGGTGACGTCGCTGACATGAGCGGCAGTGGTGACGATGGTGTGGGTCAGTCCGGATTCCGCATCGACCCCGATGTGCGCCTTCATGCCGAAGTGCCACTGGTTGCCCTTCTTGGTCTGATGCATCTCGGGGTCGCGCTTGCCGTCCTGGTTCTTCGTCGAGGACGGCGCAGCGATGATCGTGGCATCGACCACCGTGCCTTCCCGGAGCATCAGGCCTTTTGCGGCCAGATGCACGTTGATGGCGGCAAAGATGCGCTCGGTCAGCTGGTGCGCCTCGAGCAGGCGACGAAACTTGAGGAGCGTGGTGGCGTCGGGGGCCGCCTCGCAGCTGAGGTCGATGCCGACGAAGCTGCGGATCGCCTGGCTGTCGTAAAGTGCGTCCTCCGTCCCCTCGTCGGACAGGCCGAAGCACTGCTGGGCGATGTACATGCGCAGCATACGTTCCAACCCGATCGGCGGCCGGCCACGCCCCTCACCCTTCGGGTAGAACGGTTCCACCTCCGCCAGCAGCGCAGGCCACGGCGTCACCGCATCGATCTCGCCGAGAAACCGGTCGCGCCGCGTGACTTTCTTCTTGGCTGCATACTCGAGGTCAGAAAAGCTTCGTTGCATCGCTGTCTTTCAATCAAACATCGTCACGCCGATTCTCGCAAAGCCCACATCACTTCGATAGCATGGCTGGCGAATAAATCAGCGTGTCCTTAGCTGCAGCAAGCTGCCAGCCCGTCACCCCGCCCCAGGTGACGCACAGGCGGCCGACAGGGGGCCTACTCCCCTCCCCCTTACCCACTGAGAAATCGGGGCTTGGCGTGTTCCCCTTGTACTGGCGCATGCAACAGCATGATTGCATGCGGGCATGTACGGATGGCTTTGGCGTCAGTAGCCGGAATGCGAATTTGCAGGGGAACGTAAGGCTTGGTCGCACCCAGATCGAGATCGTTACGGCGGGCCGGGCGGCTCGGGCTACCGCCCTTACCCCCCGCCCTGATCAAGAACACTGATGTGGTAGTACCGTGCTGGTACTATACCGACATGGTACTGACATCGTGCGAGCGCAGGACGGACGTGGCAGCGCATGCTGGCCGTGGCACCCCATCCCGGAGGGACCAACCGTCGTCGGCGCTCGATCGGCTCCTGCGCACCCCTCCGGTTGCGAACGGTACTGGTGTGGTACCACCTTGACACCGGTGCCGCGCCAGTTGCATACTGCCACCATACGGATACTGTGTGAATACCATACTGGGGTGATGTGATGATCGTGCTTATCGGGGGTGAAAAAGGGGGCACTGGTAAATCGACGGCTGCTACCAATCTAGCCGTTTGGTGCGCGCTAGAGGGAATGAAGGCGATTTTGCTCGACGCGGATCCGCAAGGCACGTCGCGCAACTGGAACGACCGCCGCATCGGAGCAGGGGGGCTTCCGGCCATTCCTTGCCAAGCGGGCGCCGGAAACATCTTCAATCATGTACAGGATCTGACCAAGCTATACGAGCACGTAATCATCGACGCCGGCGGTCGCGACTCCAAGGAGTTACGTTCTGCTGCCGTCGTGGCGGACACCTGGTATACCCCGGTGCAGGCCTCTCAACCCGACCTTGAGACGCTCAGCAAGGTGCGCGAGCTTGCTCAGCAAGCGCAGGCCATGAATCAGGGCCTGAGCATTCACGCATTTATCACCCGCGCACCCACTCACCCGAACATTGACGAGTTGGCCGAAGCGAGAAGCCTCATCGCCGATTTCCCGGACTTCCCAGAGTTGCGGCTCGCCGATTCAGTGATTTTCGAAAGAAAAGCCTATCGGGATGCCATGATTGAAGGAAAGAGCGTAATCGAGTCCGGCAATTCCAAGGCGAAGGCCGAAATTCAACTTTTGGCGCAGGAGATATTCCAGTGAACAAATTCAAGGTGCCGAAAAGCATTGATCCGGAAAAACTGGATGCCTTCGTGGAAGGAGCAACGTCTATGGCCGCCCAACCGTTAACGTCGGTGCCGCCGAGAAATTCGGTTGCGCCACCCCGTCCGGCTCTCGCTTTTCCTTGGAAGCAGTTTGCTCCCGACGCGCTACCCAAGACCGGTATCAATTTGCGACTCAACGACTATGAGCATCAAGCCTTGAAATGGCTTGCCGAGAAAGATGATCGCAGCTTGCAATACACCCTGAAACGGCTGCTTAAGAAAGCGCTTGAGGCGGAATTACCCCAGTAGTACACCAGCACGGTGTGGTACTGGTGTGGTACTGTCGGAGGCAATAGGAAACCCTTTAGCACGACGCGCTGGCCGCGCCCACCCACCACAAGTGGCGGACGAGAGGTGGGGGTTGTCGACTCATCTGGCGCTGTTGGCGTTGTCGCGAATACTCGATTCACCTTGTCGCCCTACTAAGCGCGAACTCCAGCAGGTCGGTGTCACTGGGGGGCGCGCTCCAATACCGCTCGACTAGCCAAGGGAGAAATGCCTCCCTAGCCACCGCACTAGCCAAGCCCTTCTTCTGCATCATGCCCCGCACAGAGGGGGAAGCGCCCGAGAGAAACTCCTGTTGCAGGGCCAATTGTTCCTTTTCCGGCAATGCCTCGTACTTGGCGAAGGCATCCTGCCGCCGTACGGCCTTGAGTTCCGCGAGCAAAGTCTCGCGCGAGGGTTTTTCAGGCCTTGGCTCCGGAGAGTGGAGGGCAGGTGGGGCGGCCGGCGCTTTAGACGGCAATGCCGGCGTCTCGGCATAGCCCTTGCGCAAAGCGTCCTTCAAGAGACCTGCGGGGCTTAGGACAGGGGATTGGCGCGTGGAGCGCATTCTTTTCTCAACCCAGTCCAGTGATGCCCGTAACTGTGTTTCCTCGAACTCGCAATAAACTTTCTCGGCCTCGCGCTCGGACAGGCCGAGTTTTTGCATCCTCGCCAAGATGCTGAGATCGAAGAGGTTAGGCTCGCCCAGAGGAAGCCCCGCTTGAATCTTCTGGGTCACCAAAAATTGTATCTGCAGAACCTTGTTGCCAACCTTGTGCTCTATCAGTTCCATTGAGAGATCGGTCAGCGTATTGATCTCTTTGAGGGCCTGCATGATGTAGTCCCTTTTAAAATACTTGTAGCTTCGCTCCTTGGTTGGGTCAGGGGGCACTCCCGTCAGGATCGGTTCCCACCAACTCCAATCTTGGCGCATCGTAAGCGAGCCTGGAGAGGTGACATACCGACACCCCAGCTCATAGAGGGCTAGGGCGGCGTATGACCTGAGTTCACCCATCAAACGCAGCGACAGCTTCGCGTACATATCGGGGGTCATGAGCCGCTTCCGTATCGATGGAGCATAGCTCCATTGAATCAGGGTCGGGCCCCCGCTGTTTTCTATTATTTCCACGCTCGCGATAAGGGTTGTTACCCCCCATCTGCGGCCTGACTTTTGGCCACTGGTCCATTCCACTTGCGTGGCAACCATCCGTCGAAGGTGTTCCTTCACAAGCTTGGTGTCGTTGGAATCGAAAGTGGCATTAGCAAGCACGTCACCGAGTTTGGCCTCGTGCATCTCCTTATCCTCCCCTTGCTGCTGGGCGAGGCGGAGGAGGGCATTGAATAGTTTCCTCGACAGCAGCGTTAAGCGGCCTGACTTCGGGCTGATCGTGATGGCCTCTACAGCCTTGCGAATCTCGCCAATCTCATCAACAACGCTCAGTTCACCCTGCTTTTTCTTGGCCATATCCTGGCTCCTCACAGACGTGACCCTCAGTCTAACCCAGGGCGGTGAAAAAGTACGGTGATAATTTGTAACCAGCATTACTCACCAGCGGCGCGCTGTTGCAAGCTAACTACTCTGCAAAATCAATGGGTAACTGGCGGTTACAACAAACAAGGTGAGCTTCTACGGGAACGTTGCGGAAAGGTGAGGCTTTACGGGAACGCTTCAGATGGGCATAACCTGGCCGCACCGCTGGGGGAGAAACGGCCAAAACAAGAGCCCATGCGGCATTCCGCCGATCACCAAGGATTAGATCGCTTGTAATGTGCGTAGCGATGTTCATATGCGTTGCGATTTGAAGGTGAGCTTCTACGGGAATGGCAAAAAGGTGAGCTTCTACGGGAACGAACAAGGGCCGGGCGGCACGGCATCCAGAGGAAATATAATTCACTATCAGTCTATTACAGGAGTAGAGTGGCCGACATCGGTGAGGAAATACGGGAACACTCGTGGCGGCGAGGTAAGGGACTGACGAATATTGTCGAGCGCGCCAATGGTGAGCATCTCCGGGAGCGCAAGTAGGCGATAAGTAAGGGAGCACTCTCATCGTATCCAGCATTAAACCGAAACTGGCGTGGATTCTTAGCGCGCCACGCAGCTACCCGGCAGGACGCTCCCGTAAAGCCTCACCTTTCCCTAGATTCGGGCGCCGTAAGTGGGGGGTTCCCGTAGAGCCTCACCTTCGATTCCCGAACGATCTCACCGATGTTCCCGTAAACC
>JAJZUN010000134.1 GCA_021848555.1 Pseudomonadota bacterium
GCCAGCCAGATCGGTTCCGGCCTCACCGGCGTCATGTATGTGCTGGACGAACCGTCGATCGGCCTGCACCAGCGCGACAACGGGCGCCTGCTCGCCACGCTCAAGCATCTGCGCGACCTTGGCAATACCGTGATCGTGGTCGAACACGACGAAGAAGCGATCCTCGCGGCGGACTACGTGGTCGACATGGGGCCGGGGGCGGGCGAGCACGGCGGCAGGCTGGTGGCCGAAGGCACACCCGGGGAAATCATGCGCAATCCCGCATCGCTCACCGGGAAGTATCTCGCCGGCCGCATGGAAATTCCACTGCCCAAACGCCGCCACCGTTACGACCAGGCCCGCGTACTGCGCCTGCATGGCGCCAGCGGCAACAACCTGAAGGGCGCGAACCTCGACTTGCCGCTGGGCTTGTTCGTGTGCGTCACCGGCGTATCGGGTTCGGGCAAGTCGACGCTGGTCAACGACACGCTCTACGCCGCCGTCGCCCAGCATCTGTACGGCAGCAGCGCCGAGCCGGCGCCGCACGAATCGGTCAGCGGGCTGGAATATTTCGACAAAGTGATCAGCGTCGACCAGAGCCCGATCGGCCGCACGCCGCGCTCCAATCCGGCCACCTACACCGGCCTGTTCACGCCGATACGCGAACTGTTCGCCGGCGTGCCGGCGGCGCGCGAACGCGGCTACGAGCCGGGGCGCTTCTCCTTCAACGTCAAGGGCGGGCGCTGCGAGGCCTGCCAGGGCGACGGCGTACTCAAGGTGGAAATGCACTTTCTGCCCGACATCTACGTTCCCTGCGATGTTTGCCACGGCAAACGCTACAACCGCGAGACGCTGGAGGTGCAGTACAAGGGAAGGAACGTGCACGAGGTGCTGAAAATGACCGTCGAGCAGGCGCACGATTTCTTCAGCGCCGTGCCCATCGTGGCGCGCAAACTGAAGACCCTGCTCGAGGTCGGCCTGGGCTATGTCGAACTCGGCCAGTCCGCGACTACGCTGTCCGGCGGCGAGGCGCAGCGGGTGAAGCTGTCGCTGGAGCTCTCCAAGCGCGACACCGGGCGCACCCTCTACATCCTGGACGAACCGACCACCGGCCTGCACTTTCAGGACATCGATCTGCTGTTGCAGGTGCTGCACCGCTTGCGCGACCACGGCAACAGCGTGGTGGTGATCGAGCACAACCTGGATGTGATCAAGACCGCCGACTGGGTCATCGACCTGGGCCCCGAAGGCGGCGACGGCGGCGGCCGCATCATCGCCCAGGGTACGCCGGAGGACGTGGCCGAGAACCCGGCGAGCTACACCGGGCAGTACCTGAAAGCGGTACTCGGAAAACGTAAGGCCGCTTAGTTCCTGACCCTCATTTGGCCAGCTCGGGCATGTTCCGGAACAGCGCGAGCACCTCGGGGTTGGCCAGCGCGTCGGTGTGCGTCACCGGCATGCCGTGCACCAGCGCCTTCACCGCCAGCTCCACCACCTTGCCGTTCTTGGTGCGCGGGATGTCGGGCACCTGCACGATGCGCGCCGGCACATGGCGCGGCGTGGTGTTATCGCGGATCTGGCGCCGGATGCGATCCTCCAGCGCGGCGTCCAGCGTAATCCCGGCGCGCAGTTTGACGAACAACACCACGCGCGTGTCGCTGGGCTGCTCCGGCGGCCAAAGCTGGCCGATCGCGACCGCTTCCTCCACCGCGTCGATTTTCTCGACCTGGCCGTAGATTTCGGCGGTGCCGATGCGCACGCCGCCCGGATTCAAGGTCGCATCCGAGCGCCCGTAGACGATCATGGTCCCGCGCTCGGTCAGCTCGCAATAGTCGCCATGGCACCAGACGTTGGGCCAGCGCGCGAAATACGCCTCATGGTAGCGCTTGCCCTGCGGATCGTTCCAGAAGCCGACCGGCATAGACGGAAACACCCGGGTGCAGACCAGCTCGCCTTTCTGCCCGACGAGCGGGCGGCCGTCGTCGTCCCACACCTCGACCTTCATCCCCAGGCTGCGGCACTGCAGCTCGCCACGCCACACCGGCAGGATCGGGTTGGCGTCGGCAAAGCAGCCCATGATGTCGGTGCCGCCGGAAATCGACGACAGGCATACGTCGCGCTTGATTTCGCGGTAGACATAATCGAAGCTCTCCGGCACCAGCGGCGAGCCGGTGGAAATGATAGTGCGCACCGAGGCCAGGCTGTGGGTCTGGCGCGGTTTCATGCCGCGCTTGGCGATCGCATCGATGAACTTGGCCGAAGTCCCGAACTGGGTGAAGCGCTCGGCATCGCAGTAATCGAACAATATCGCCGCGTCGCGCATGAAGGGCGAACCGTCGTAGAGCATCACGCTCGCTTCGGCCAGCAGACCCTGGAACAGCAGATTCCACATCACCCAGTTGCAGGTCGTGTAATAGAAAAACCGGTCCAGCGGGCGCACGTCGAACTGCAGCTTGTAGGTCTTGAGGCCGGACAGCAGCGTCCCGCCGGCGCCGTGCACGATGCATTTGGGCTTGCCGGTGGTGCCCGAGGTAAACAGGATGTAGAGCGGATGATCGAAGGGCAGTTGCGCATAGGCGATCTCCCCCGGCGCATAGGGGGCGATCCAGTCGCCGTAAAGCCGCGCATTGGGAATGCCGGACACCTCGGGCCAGTCGGATAAATGCGGCACCACCACCACGCGGCTCACGCTGGGCAGTTGCGCTGCCATATCCTGCACGCGGGCCAGCGATTCGAACGCTTTGCCGTTGTAGCGGTAGCCGTCGGCGCAGAACAGCTGCTTGGGCCCCGTCTGGCCGAAACGGTCCAGCACCCCGTCCGTGCCGAAATCCGGCGAACAGCAGGACCAGACCGCGCCGATCGAAATCGCCGCCAGCGCGAGCACCGCCGTCTCCGGCATATTGGCCATGAAGGCGGCGACGCGGTCGCCGGCAGCGAGGCCTTCGGCGCGCATCGCCTGCGCCACGCGCGACACCTCCGCCTGCAGCTCGGCATAGCTGACGCGGCGGCGAAAACCGGTCTCGTCCCAGAACACCAAAGCGTCGGTCGCGTCGCGCCGGCGCAGCATGTTCTCGGCAAAATTCAACTGCGCCTCCGGATACCATTTGGCACCGGGCATGCGCTCGCCGTCGACCAGCACGCGTGCGCCTTTTTTCGAGGCGATCACGCCGCCGAACTCCCACACCGAATCCCAGAACTGCTCCGGGTGGTCCGTAGTCCAATCGTAGAATTCGGGATAGGTGTTGAAATCCAGCTTCCAGCGCCGGATCGCGCGGCGCGCGAACGCAGTGAGGTTCGCCTGCTCGATCAGCGCCTGGCTGGGCGCCCACATCATTTTTTGTTCGGACATTGCTCGCACCGTTATGGCTGGACTGGTGCTGATATAGTAACCGTCCGAGAGCAATGATGGAATGGGCGCAAGCATGCCGCGCATGAGATTCGGACTCACATGGCGTAGAACTATCTTCCTCGGCGCCTGCCTCGCCGCGGTTGGCGCGCAGGCGCAGTCGCCCGCGGCGCGCTGCGCCGGGCCGCCGTCAGCCCCGGTGGTCGCCGGACGCGCACCGGCGCGCGAGCCGACGGTGCGGGACTACGAGCAACTGCTGCCGCGGGTGCCGCGCAGCGCGCGCGATCACTATGACCACGGCGTGCTGCATGAGCGCATGGACCAGCACACCAGCGCGATCCTCGATTACACCCAGGCGAGCGCCCGCGGTCCCTGCCTGGCGCAGGCCTGTGAGCGCCGCGGCGCCGCCTACGCGAACCTGGGCCGGCTCGACACCGCGCTGACGGACCTGGACGAAGCCATCCGCATTGACGCCAACTCGTCCTCGGCTTACGTGAATCGCGGCGCAGCCTACGAAACGCTGGGCCAGAACCAGCGCGCGCTCGAGGATTTCAGCCGGGCGATCGCGCTGGATCCGCAGTCGGCGACCGCGTATTTGAGGCACGGCGCAAGCCTCGAGCTCACGGGCGAACTGGACCGCGCCATCCAGGACTACGGCGAAGCCCTGCGCGTCGACCCGAACGAGGCACAGGCCTACTTCTTTCGCGGCAGGACCCTGATCCGGCAGCGCCAGTTCGAGCGCGCGCTCGCCGACCTGGATCAGGCTCTGCGCCTGGACCCGCGCGACGCCAAGGCGCACCAAAGCCGCGCCGCGGTGTACGCCGCGACCGGCGACCATGCGCGCTCGATCGCGGACTACAGCGCCGCGATCCGCCTCGATGCGCAGTATGCGCTCGCCTATCAAGGCCGCGGCGATGCCTATGCACGCGCCGGCCAGCGTGAAGCCGCGCTGCAGGATTACGCTGCGGCGATACGCCTCAACCCGAAGAACGCCTACGCCTATTACAGCCGGGGGCTGGTCCTGGCGGGAAAAGGGGAACACCAGCGCGCGATCGAAGACCTGGATCAGGCGATAGTCAACAAACCGGATTTCGCCCCGGCCTTGCGCCACCGGGGCATGAGCCAGCAGAAACTCGGCCGTCTCGATCGCGCCGTGGCCGACTTCGAAGCGGCCATCCGCCTGGACGAGCGCGACACCGTCGCGCTCAATGAGCTGGCCTGGCTGCTCGCGACATCCAGCCAGGCGCAATGGCGTGACGGCAGGCGCGCAGTGGAGCTGGCGCGCACCGCCTGCAACCTCGGCGGCTGGAAGGTTCCCGACCTGTTCGACACTTACGCGGCGGCGCTGGCCGAAGCGGGCCGATTCGAAGACGCGGTCAAGTGGCAGGAGGCGGCCCTGGAGTCGCCCGAATTCGAACACGCGCACGGCGCCGGCGCGCGCGAGCGGCTGCGCCTGTACCGCGAGGGAAAGCCGTATCGGACCCCTTAGGCGTGCATTCCAGCCAGGTCAGGATACGGCCAGGTCGACCAGGTAGGCCGCGCCATAGGCGACGGCGGCCGCAAGCACGAAAATAACCATGCCTCGCGTGATCCCTTTGGGAATGCCCATTTCCACCAGCCTACGCTTGATGAAAAAGGCGGCGATGAAATATACGACAGTAGAAATGACGATACTGGCCATGGGCGGAGCATAGCGAAAAGCAGCCGGCGCCGGGAGCTATTTCGGAAGCGCCGACGGGGCTTCGCGGAACTGCCGGCCACGCTTGGACAACGCTTGGGCGAATGCGTAGAATGGCCCGCACAATCGGTCTATTTGCGCCGCCGCCACAGCCGGCGCCCGACAAAACTAGGAGTGTTCTCATGAAACGTTTCGCCACCCTCGCCCTTGCGCTGCCCCTGTCGATCGCGCTGATCGCACCGGTCGCCGCGCAGGAACTCACCGGCACATTGAAGAAAGTCAAGGAAACGGGAAGCTTCACCATAGGCTACCGGGAGTCCTCGATTCCTTTCTCCTACCTCGACGACAAGCAGCAGCCCATCGGCTATGCCATGGACCTGTGCATGAAGGTCGTCGACGCGGTCAAGGCCCAGATGAAGATGCCCGCCATGAAACTCAACCTGCAGCCGGTCACTTCCAGCAACCGCATTCCGCTGCTGCAAAACGGCACCATCGACATGGAGTGCGGCTCGACCACCAACTCCGTCGCGCGCCAGCAGCAGGTGTGGTTCGGCCCGACCTATTTCGTCATCAACGTGACCGCGGCGGTGAAGAAGAACTCCGGCATCAACGCCCTCGCCGACCTGAACGGCAAGACCATTTCCACCACCTCGGGCACGACCTCGGTCCCGCTGATCAAGTCCTACGAGAAGACCAAGAACGTCACCGTGAAGGAAATCTACGGCAAGGACCACGGCGAATCCTTCCTGCTGCTCGCCGATGACCGCGCCGCGGCGTTCATCATGGACGATATCCTGCTCGCCGGACAGATCGCCAATGCCAAGAGCCCGGCGGACTACAAAATCTTGCCCGAATCGCTGCGCCAGGAGCCCTACAGCATGATGATCCGCAAGGACGACGCGCAGTTCAAGGCGCTGGTCGACAAGACCGTGGGCGGCGTGATGAAATCGGGCGAGATCGACAAGATCTACGCCAAGTGGTTCATGAACCCGGTGCCGCCCAAGGGCATCAACATGAACTTCGCGATGACGCCGCCGATCCGCGACGCGTTCAAGAACCCGAACGACAAAGGCGTGCAGTAGGCCCGCAGGCAAGTCAGCAAAGCCGGATGGCGCCGCACGCCCATCCGGCTTTTTTTTGTGCACTGGGGCGAGGATGAAACTGTCGATCTTTCTTGAGCAGATACCGGACGAGGGCATTGCCTGGTGGCAGAACATGGCCGCCGGCCTGGGCTGGACCCTGGGCACCGCCTTCTTCGCCTGGATCCTCGCCTTCACCGTGGGCTCGGTCGTCGGCGTGGTGCGCACCACCGACAAGCGCTGGCTGGTGAACATCGGCAACGCCTATGTCGAGCTGTTCCGCAATATTCCGCTGATCGTGCAGTTCTTCCTGTGGTATTTCGTCGTGCCCGGCCTCATCCCGGCGGTGAAAACCTGGGTCGTGTCGCTGGACCCGACCGAGCATCAGTTCGTCACCTCTATCGTGTGCCTGGGATTGTTCACCTCCGCGCGCATCGCCGAGCAGGTGCGTTCAGGCATCCAGTCGCTGTCTCACGGCCAGCGCAACGCCGGCTACGCCATCGGCCTGACCCAGCCGCAGACCTACCGCTATGTGCTGCTGCCGATGGCCTACCGCATCGTCATCCCGCCGCTTACCTCGGAGGTGATGAACTTGATCAAGAATACCTCGGTGGCCTATTCGATCGGCCTGGTCGAACTGTTTTTCCGCACCCGCGAAATGGCCGAGATGACCTTCCGCTATTTCGAGGCCTTCACCGCGGCGACGCTGATCTACATGGTGATTGCGATGAGCGCCAACCGCGTCATGGCCTTTATCGAGCGGCGCGTGGCCGTCCCCGGCTACATCACAGGCGGCAAGTAATGGGCGATCTCGACTTCGATGTCATCGGCCGTACCCTGCCCTATCTGTTGCAGGGACTGCAATACACGGTGCAGCTGACGCTGGTCGCCGCGTTCGGCGGCACCGTGTTCGGCACGCTGCTCGCCATGGCGCGGCTGTCCGCGTTCAAGCCGCTGGCGCTCGTTGCATCGGGCTACGTCAACCTGATGCGCTCGCTGCCGCTGCTGCTGGTGATCTTTTGGTTTTATTTCCTGGTGCCGGTGCTGGCGCAG
>JAJZUN010000135.1 GCA_021848555.1 Pseudomonadota bacterium
CCGGGGCAATTCGGCCCGACCAGGATGGCCTTCTTCCCCTGCTTGCGCATGCGGTCCTTGATCTCGATCATGTCGCGCACCGGTATGCCTTCGGTGATGCAGATCACGAGATCCAGGTCGGCATCGACCGCTTCCCAGATCGCCGCAGCGGCGAAAGGCGGCGGCACGTAGATCACCGAGGTATTGACGCCCGCCTTCTGCTTGGCCTCCTTGACGCTGGCGTAGATCGGAATGCCTTCGAAATCCTCGCCCGCTTTTTTCGGATTCACGCCGGCGACGAAACAATTCTTTCCGTTGGCGTAGTCGCGCGACATGCGCGTATGGAATTGGCCGGTCTTGCCGGTGATGCCCTGGGTGACGACGCGGGTGTTCTTGTTGATCAGGATGGACATTTGAATGGTTCCTTTACTTGCCCGCGACCGCGGCGACGATCTTCTGCGCCGCGTCGGCCATGTTGTCGGCGGAAATGATAGGCAGGCCGGAATCCTTCAGGATCTGCCGGCCCATCTCGTCGTTGGTTCCTTTCATGCGCACCACCAGCGGCACGGACAGATTCACCTCGCGCGCCGCGGCCACCACGCCGCGGGCGATGGTGTCGCACTGCATGATGCCGCCGAAGATGTTGACCAGGATCCCCTTGACCTTCGGATTCTTGAGCATGATCTTGAACGCTTCGGTCACTTTTTCCGCCGTGGCGCCGCCGCCGACGTCGAGGAAGTTGGCCGGCTCCGCGCCGTACAGCTTGATCGTGTCCATGGTCGCCATCGCGAGGCCGGCGCCGTTCACCAGGCAGCCTATGTTGCCGTCGAGCGAGATGTAGGACAGGTCGAATTTCGAAGCTTCGATCTCGGCCGCGTCTTCCTCGTCGAGATCGCGCAGCGCGACCAGGTCCGGATGGCGGAACAGCGCGTTCGAATCGAAGTTGATCTTGGCATCGAGCGCCACCACGCGGCCGTCGCCGGTGAGCACCAGCGGGTTGATCTCGGCGAGGCTGGCGTCGGTGTCCCAGAACGCCTTGTACAGCGCCTGCAACACGGCCCGCGCCTGCGCCACCGACGCCGGGGGGATGCCGATTTTCGCCGCGACCGCGTCGGCCTCGGCATCTTTCAGCCCGGTCTCGGGATCGACGAACACCTTGTGGATCTTCTCCGGGGTCTTCGCGGCGACTTCCTCGATGTCCATGCCGCCCTCGCTCGAGGCCATCAGGCACACCTTCTGCGTGACCCGGTCCACCACCATCCCGACATAGAGCTCCTTCTTGATGTCGGCGCCCTCTTCGATCAGCAGGCGCCGCACTTTCTGCCCGTCGGGTCCGGTCTGGTGCGTCTTCAGCTGCATGCCGAGGATCTGACCGGCATAGGTTTTCACCTCGTCCAGCGACTTCGCCAGCTTCACGCCGCCGCCCTTGCCGCGGCCGCCGGCATGGATCTGCGCCTTCACCACCCAGACCTTGCCCGGTATGGTCTCGGCCGCCTTGACTGCTTCAGCGACGGAAAAACAGGGCACGCCCCGCGGTGTGGGCACGCCGTACTTGCGCAGCACTTCCTTGGCCTGGTATTCGTGGATTTTCATTTCTCGCTTCCTGGTTGTATCGCAATGGAATGATCGGGCAGACGGCCGGGCGAGCGCATTGACCCAGGTCAATCGGTGCCGGTCTTGGCGGCGCGGTGCCAGCGCGGATAATACAGGCGCACCGCCTCGCTGCCGGTTTCGAGCGCATGGCAGCGGTCGAGCTGGAACGGCTTTCTGCCGTCGTCGTGGTTGTCGCGCTGCTCCCCGGCCAGCACCTGGATTGCCGCGGACGGGAACTGGGCGAGCAGTTCGGTCAGGTGGGTGCAACCGCTCGCATTGGCAAAACGCTCGTACAAGGCCTTGCGGAAGCCGCGCATCAGATTCAGCCCGGCCAGCGCCGCGTAATCGGGCGCAATCGCAGCGCAAAAAGGCGGATAGGGCATGGCGTCGGTGCAGGCCTCGGCGCCGACCACATTCATCTTCCGGTCTATGGTGAGCCGTATCCACATGTCGTGCACCGGGCTTCCGGCCGGGCGCACGCCGGGCGCAAGCAGATAGTCGTCAGGCTTGATATCGGTGAGATGGGCTTCGATGTCCCACAGGCCGTCGGCGCGCGCATAGCCTTCAAAGCGGACGCTGCGGGTGTGTTTGCGGATGCGGGGAACGGGTTCGGTGGACAGCGGCATTGCGGATACGCAAAAAGCTCATCGAAACAAGCGTGAAATAGTAACACACTCGCACCGTCCCGGACCGAAGCCGGTGGGCGCGAAGCACGGGCCGCGGGGGCCGGCCCGGCTCCCGCGCCGTCGCTTACTCAATTAGAATCGGCGCTATTCGCAACCGGGGAAACACAACAACATGAAACATATCCTCGCGCTCGACCAGGGCACCACCAGCTCCCGCGCCATCGTGTTTGCCGAAGACGGCAGCCTGCGCGCACAGGCGCAGCAGGAATTCCGCCAGATCTTCCCTCATCCGGGCTGGGTGGAACACGATCCGGAGGACATCTGGGCTTCCCAGCTCAGCGTTGCCCGGCGCGCGCTCGCCCAAGCGCGGCTGAAAGCGTCCGACATTGCGGCGATCGGCATCGCCAATCAGCGCGAGACCACCATCGTCTGGGAGCGCAAATCCGGCCAGCCGGTGCATAACGCCATCGTCTGGCAGGACCGGCGCACCGCCGACGCCTGCGCCGGCCTCGCGCGCTGCGGCAAGACCCATACCGTGCGCAGCAAGACCGGCCTGGTGCTCGATCCGTATTTCTCCGCCACCAAACTCGCCTGGATGCTCGACAGCATCCCCGGGCTGAGGCCGCACGCCGAGCGCGGCGAACTCGCTTTCGGCACCGTCGACAGCTGGCTCGCATGGAAGCTCTCCGGGGGCGCCTTGCACGTGACCGATGTCTCCAACGCCGCGCGCACCATGCTCTACGACATCCACGCCGGCGGCTGGGACGAAGAGCTGCTGGCGCTGTTCCGCATTCCGCGCGCGCTGCTGCCGCAGGTGCTGCCTTCCTCCCACGTCTACGGCGACAGCGCCAAGAAGATCTTCGGCGCGCCCATACCCATAGCCGGCATTGCCGGCGACCAGCAGGCGGCCCTGTTCGGCCAGGCCTGCCACAGCCCGGGCATGGCCAAGAACACCTACGGCACCGGCTGCTTCATGCTGCTCAACACCGGCGCCAAGGCGGTTTCGTCGAAACACGGCCTGCTCACCACCCGCTGCGCCCAGCGGGGCGCCAGACCACAGTACGCGCTCGAGGGGGGGGTGTTCATCGCCGGCGCGGTGGTGCAATGGCTGCGCGACGGCCTGGGCTTCATCCGCTCCTCGGCCGAAGTCGAGGCGCTGGCCGCGAGCGTAGAGGACACGGGCGGCGTCTATCTGGTTCCGGCCTTTGCCGGGCTGGGCGCGCCGCACTGGGACGCCTATGCGCGCGGCACCATCCTCGGCCTCACGCGCGGCACCACCAGCGCGCACATCGCGCGTGCCGCGCTCGAAGCCATCGCGTTTCAGTCTGCGGAACTGCTGCACTCGATGCAAAAAGACTCCGGCATCCGCTTGAAGGAACTGCGGGTCGACGGCGGCGCCGCCGCCAACGACACGCTGATGCAGTTCCAGGCGGATATCCTCGGCGTGCCGGTGCTGCGCCCGAAGGTGCTCGAGACCACAGCGCTGGGCGCGGCCTATCTCGCCGGCCTCGCCGCCGGGGTATGGAAGAACACCGCCGCGATCGGCCGCCAGTGGGCGGTCGGGCGCCGCTTCGAGCCGGTCATGCCCCGCAGCGAGGCGAAAACGCGCATGGCCGGCTGGATGCGCGCCCTCGAACGCGCGAAGGGCTGGGCCGAGCGCTAAGCACGCCGCAGTCGGAAACAGCTTGCTACACTGTCCGCCTGACAGCGATACCGATACGCACAGGAACGAAACCAAACCATGGACGCACGGGTACTGGTAACAGGCGGAGCCGGCTTCATCGGCTCGCATAGCGTCGAAGCCCTGCTCAACGCGGGCGCGCAGGTGCGCGTGCTGGACAATTTTTCTTCGGGCAGGCGCGCCAACCTGCCGGCGGCTCACCCGCGGCTCAGCGTGACCGAGGGCGACATCCGCGACGCGGCGGCGGTCGCCGCCGCACTGGCCGGCGTGACCCATGTGCTGCATCTGGCGGCGCAGATCTTCGTGCAGGTGTCGATACGCGAACCGGTCGAATCGTGCCGCACCAATGTGATCGGCTTTCTCAACGTCATGGACGGCGCGCGCCGCGCCGGCGTCAAGCGCATGGTCTACGCCTCGAGCGCCGCCGTGTACGGCACACCCGAGCACCTGCCGCTGGACGAGGGTGCGCGCACCGCGCCCCTGTCGCCCTACGGCCTGGAGAAATGCGTCAACGACCAGTACGCGGCGCTGTACCGCCGTTTGTACGGCTTTTCCGCACTGGGCCTGCGCTATTTCAACGTCTACGGCCCGCGCCAAGATCCGGCCTCGCCCTACTCCGGGGTGATCAGCAAATGGAGCGACGCGCTGCGCGCGGGCCGGGCGCTGCGGATTTTCGGCGACGGACAGCAGACGCGCGATTTCATCTATGTCAAGGACATCGCCCGCTACAACGTCCTCGCGCTGCAGCGCGATGCAGGCGGCGTGTGCAACGTCGGCACCGGCAACAGCGTGACCCTGATGAGCCTGATCGCCGCGCTGGAAGCGGCCGCGGGCGCCAGGGCGGAGCGCAAATTCGAGCCGCCCGCAGCGGGCGATATCCAGGCCTCGGCGATGTCGCCAAAGCGCTTGAACGAAGTTTTCGGCGCGCAGGCCGCGACGCCGCTCCTGGAGGGATTACAGGCTTTGCTCAGTTCCTAGCCTGCAAGCGAGCGCTACGCGGTCCCGCCTACGGTCAATCCGTCTATCCTGAGCGTGGGCTGGCCCACGCCCACCGGCACGCTCTGGCCGTCCTTGCCGCAGGTGCCGACGCCGGGATCAAGGCGCATGTCGTTGCCTATCATCTTGACGCGCTTCAGCGCATCCGGGCCGTTGCCGATGAGGGTGGCGCCTTTCACCGGATGGCCGACCTTGCCGTCCTCGATCATGTAGGCCTCGGAGGTGGAGAACACGAACTTGCCGCTGGTGATGTCCACCTGCCCGCCGCCGAAATTGACCGCGTACAGACCGTGTTTGACCGACGCGATGATTTCCTGCGGATCCCTGCCGCCGTCGAGCATATAGGTGTTGGTCATGCGCGGCAGCGTGGTGTGCGCATAGGATTCGCGCCGCGCGTTGCCGGTGACCGCCACGCCCATCAGCCGGGCGTTCAGGCTGTCCTGCATGTAGCCGCGCAGGATGCCGTCCTCGATCAGCACCGTGCGCTGGCTGGCGTTGCCTTCGTCGTCGATATTGAGCGATCCGCGCCGGTCGGGTATGGTGCCGTCGTCCACCACGGTGACCCCCTTGGCCGCGACGCGCTCACCGACGCGGCCGGAGAAGGCCGAACTGCCCTTGCGGTTGAAATCGCCCTCGAGGCCATGGCCGATCGCTTCGTGCAGCAATATCCCGGGCCAGCCCGGCCCCAGCACCACGGTCATGCCGCCTGCCGGCGCCGGCCGCGCGCCCAGATTCACCAGGGCCTGATCCACCGCCAGCCCGGCATATTGCCGCAGGCGCGCATCGTCGAACCAGGCGTAGTCGAAGCGCCCGCCGCCGCCGGCGCTGCCCTGTTCGCGCCGGCCGTTTTGTTCCACGATCACGGTGAGCGACAGGCGCACCAGGGGGCGCACGTCGGCCGCCATCAGGCCGTCGGAGCGCGCGACCAGCACCACCTCGTATTCGCCCGCGAGCCCGGCCATCACCTGCACCACGCGCGGATCCAGCGCGCGCGCATGGCCCTCCAGGCGCTCGAGCAGCCGCACCTTGTCCGCGTCCGCCAGCGAGCCGAGCGGATCGGCCGGGCGGTACAGGTCGCGCCCGGCGCCGCGCCGCGCGACCGCGGATCGGCCGTGCGCGCGCACGCGGCCGTGCTGGCCGCTTTGGCCGATCGCGCGCGTGGCCCTGGCCGCGTCGTCCAGCGCCAGCAGGCTGATATCGTCGGAGAAGGCAAAGGCGGTCTTCTCGCCGGAGACGGCGCGCACGCCCACGCCCTGCTCGATGTTGAAGCTGCCCGATTTGACTATGCCCTCCTCAAGGCTCCAGCCCTCGGAACGCACATACTGGAAATACAGGTCGGCATAGTCGATCTTGTGCGCCATCAGCGTGCCGAACACCTGCGCCAGCTTGCCCGAGGCCAGGTCATAGGGCGCGAGCAGGCAGGATTCGGCGGTGTTGAAAAGTTGCGTCTGGGCGGGGGAAACGGCGGAAGTCTGCATTGAGGTCATTGGGGTCCGGGCAGGAGTGCGCATTCTACGCTGTTCGACCGCGGCGCCGGGCCGGAGTTCTCGCTCAGTCGTGTCAGGGCGCTGCCGAGGCGATCGCTGCCGCGCCATAGGCGGGGCGCGACTGCTCGATGCGATCCAGAGGGCTGGTCACGCCGCGGCCGCCCTTGTTCATGACATGGGTATAAATCATGGTCGTCTCCACACTCGCGTGACCCAGCAATTCCTGCACCGTACGGATGTCGTGTCCGTGCTGCAGCAGATGGGTGGCGAAGGAATGGCGCAACACGTGCGAAGAAACCGGTTTGATAATGCCGGCCGCCTGCGCCGCGCGCTTGACGCTGCGATGCAGCGTATCCGCATAGACGTGATGGCGCCGGATGACGCCCGTCTCCGGGTCGACCGAGCGCGTCGCGGATGGAAATACGAACTGCCATCCCCATTCGAAGCCTGCGCGTGGATACTTGCGCGAAAGCGCGTGCGGCAGCCACACTTCGCCATAGCCTTCGGCGAGATCGCGCCGGTGCAATCGGCGCACCTTGCCCAGATGGACGTGCAGCGGCTGCACCATCGCCTGCGGCAGCATCGTGGAGCGATCCTTGCCGCCCTTGCCATCGCGCACCATGATCTGATGGTAGGAGAAATCGATGTCCTTGACGCGCAGCTTGAGGCATTCGCGCAGGCGCAGACCGGCGCCGTAAAGCAGGCTGGCCATCAGCCATCTGGTTCCTTCCAGCTCGGCGAGCAAAGCGCGCACCTCGG